>NZ_JAVWNC010000004.1:46365-68039 GCF_036637135.1 Anaerorhabdus sp.
CGAAGGAGAAAACACATCAGTGTCAACGCCACCTCAATCGGATGCTCCAAGCAGTAGACCTGGAGGTGAAGGAACAAATCCCTCAGTATCAACACCGCCTCAAACAGAGGCGCACAACAATAGTCCAATTGGCGAAGGAGAAAACACATCAGTGTCAACGCCACCTCAATCGGATGCTCCAAGCAGTGAAATTGCCGGAGAAAGTAATACTGACACGGTTGATAGAGAAGAAAAACTTGAGTTTTATATGAACGCGTGGTAAAACTACAAATGTGGTGTATACGAAAAGTTTGGATTTTGGGAAGACACCGGAAGGTGTTGGGACGTAGAAAGTATCAACGCAACTAATATAAAAGTGTGTACAGATGGACATGTGGAAAGTAATGGGAAGTGTGAAAAAATGCTTAATTTTGCGGCTGATTACGAGACGGTTTGTATAAACGGGGGAGTTATGCGTAATGGAGACTGCTGGTACCCTCAACCAACCAAAACGCACGCCATTGGTGTTTGTCCAAGTGGATATAAATACTACCGTGCTGGTTTCGGGGGCGAAATCGGCTATTGTAAAGACTTTACGAATAATGTGAAAACTGAAGCAACTTTTACATGCGATGGAATAGTATCTGTTGATAATCCAAAGCTAGCAATAACATCTACACATGCGTATTGTGAAGGGAATTCTTGGTCGTTCTTAGATCCAAATAATCAACCTTTAAGTAAACTTGAGTATTCTTGTCCCGCAGGATATACAGTGGATGGTAGTAGATGCATAGGGATTCACACTCAAGAAATGGATACGGAATTTAGCTGTCCCTACGGATACAGTGTTATTCCCTACGGTAGTTTTGCGATGTGTGGTCCTATTGAAAATATTCGAAAGGACACTCTAACTATAGAATACTATTGTCCAAAAGACGGATTTAAAAATCTCATTTTACAGGGTAATAAATGTTATATTGAAAAATCGCACTAGTGCATAAAGATTACTAGATAAGATAAGCCATTTGTATACAAAATAAATTATATAGAATTAATAGCTTAATTTACTTGGTAATTGAGGATTCTTTATTGTTGTGTATTTAAGGAAAAATGTAAATGGGAAGAGGAATGAGAATTTTAGAATCACCAGCAACTCCAGAGGAAGATTCTTACTTTATATGTAATTAACTAAATTCTATGAAAAGAATTTTAATCCACACTTTAATTTAGTGTAAGTCATCTCAGAAAGAGGTAAAGTTAATGAATGGATTTGTCATCGTTATCCCATCACTTGAACCAGACTATAAACTTATTCAGCTATTACAATCAATTCGACAAACTCAAAGAACAATTCCGATTTATATTATTAATGATGGTTCTAGTGCTGAATACGATGAAGTTTTTCAAGAGTGTCTTAATTATCAAGTCACTTTATTAAAACATGAGGTTAATCTTGGTAAAGGGGCAGCCCTTAAAACAGCCATGCGTCATATCCTAAATGAGCGGTCGGAAATTGAATTTATGGTAACCATTGATTCGGATGGTCAGCATACTGTTTCTGATATGCTAGCCTGTATTCAAGCTGCCAAACAAAACTCTCAAGCTCTTATTCTAGGAACACGTACTTTCTTGCGGGGTGTTCCCATGAAAAGTAAGTTTGGTAATGTCTTAACGCGCAATGTATTGAACCTAGCAACCGGTATTAATATAGAAGATAGCCAAACAGGGTTGCGCGTTATTCCACGTTACTTTATGCCAGCGTTACTACGAGTAAAAGGGGAACGTTTTGAATTTGAAACTCAGATGCTTTTAGCGACAAAAGTACATAAAATCCCGATTGTGATGCAAGCAATAGAAACGATTTATATCGAGGATAATAGTTCTTCCCATTTTCGAGTGTTTTCTGATTCGATTAAAATTTATAGCGTGTTTGTTAAATATTTTCTGTCGTCTGTTTTGTCTTTTCTATTAGATATACTAGCGTATTCTTTGCTTATTCGTTGGTTAGTTGGGGTAAATTTAGGAACTATTTCAATTGCCTCCTTTGCCGCACGTTCAATTTCTTCTAGCTTTAATTATTATATTAACAACAAGCATGTTTTCAGTAGTCAGTCCACATCGAGTTTGATGAAATATTTCTCTTTGGTAATTATCCAGATTGGCGCTTCGAGTGGGTTGGTTTATTTAATAACCCAGTTTCTAAGAGTATCAGATACGGTCTGGGTTAAAGTCTCTGTCGACAGTGCATTATTTTTAGCTTCTTTCTTTATTCAGAAATATTTTGTTTTCAAGGAGTAAGCCTATGAACAAGAAGTATCGGATTTTATTTATTTTAACCTTAATCACTTCGATTTTGTATATTGTTTGGCGGGCAGTGGCTACCTTGCCTTATAAAGAGTCTTGGTTTGCTATATTATTTGGCATCCTTTTATTAATATGTGAGGCCATATCAAGTCTTACCGCTGGAATCTTTATCTGGAGTAAATTTAAAGCCAAGGAAATTGCTAAGCCTATAATCTCGGACCAAGATTTTTTAGATATAGATGTTTTTATTGCGACACATAATGAAGATGTGGAGTTATTATATAAAACGGTGAATGCTTGTGTGAATATGAAGTATCCCGACAAGTCTAAGGTCCATATTTATTTAGCGGATGATACAAATCGAAAGGAAGTGTTCCACTTAGCTCAACAATTTAACATTCATTATCTTGGAATGGAGGAGAATAAGGAAGCTAAGTCGGGGAACTTAAATCATGCCATGTCTAAGACTCAGTCACCACTGATTGCGACTTTTGATGCCGATATGATACCCTATTCTAATTTTCTCTTAGAAACAGTCCCTTATTTTATCAACCAAAAACAAGATGACAAGCCTTTAGGTTTCGTCCAAACGCCACAGAGTTTCTATAATCCTGACTTGTTTCAATTTAATTTTTATTCGGAAAACGACTTACCTAATGAACAAGATTTCTTTTCTCGGGAAGTTAATGTCTTGAATAATGCTCATGATGCAGCGGTTTATACGGGGTCAAATACAGTCTTATCGCGCCAGGCTATCGAAGAGGCGGGCGGATTTCCAACGGATACAGTGACGGAAGACTTTGAATTGGGTGCCTTGATTAACAGCATGGGTTATCGGTCAATTTCCACTTTAGAACCGTTGGCTAGTGGGTTGACTCCTATGGATATTTCGACAATGTTTAAACAACGGATTCGGTGGGCCAGAGGAGTGGTTCGAAGTATCAGTAATCTAAAAATATTCACCAATAAAAATTTGACTTTGGGACAGAAGATGGTCTTTATTAATAGTTATTTATATTGGTGGTCCTTCCTTAGACGAATTATTTTCATCCTGGCTCCGATTCTTTTCACCGTCTTCGATACCCGGGTTGTAGATACTAATATTTGGCAGTTGTTGGTATTCTGGTTGCCGGGTTATTTCTTGCTTCAGCTGTCCATGCGTCTAGTTGCTAGTGATATTCGAACAGCCAGTTGGGGTGAAGTGCAAGAAACTATCCTTGCGCCCTATATGGTGATGCCTGTAATATTGGAAAGTCTTGGTTTGCGGGAACAGAAGTTTAAGGTAACCAGTAAGGCCAATCAGGATTCCTCCGCTCGAGCGCTGTTGATGCTACCACATCTTATCTTGTTGATACTATGTATTGTTGGTTTTATTCGTTTTAATTTCAATAAATACGGGTCAGAAATTGCCTATGGGAGTGTAGTTTCATTTTGGCTTTTGGTTCATATTTTTAATCTTACTTTTGCTGTGCTCTTTTTTCTAGGGCGTCCAATTTATCGGAAGGAAGAGCGTTTTGCGCGTGATTTACCTATTCGAGTAAGGGCTGCAGGTTTAAGTCTGTGGCATGAAACAGTAATTCGTGATATTTCAGATATGGGTTTGTCTTTTCTATTAAAGCGTCCAGTTTATATCAATCCTGATCAGATTTTAGAGTTTCAATTAAAGCGTGACGACCATGATTTGCTTTTAAGAGGCAAAATTGTTCGAGTCATTGAACAGAAAGGGGCTTGGCTCTACGGGGTCCATTTAGAAGAAATGACTGAGGAAGATTATCGGATTTATCTGCAGATCATTTATGATGGTTTCAATCAGCTTTTACCGCGCTTTAGAGATCCTTGGTGGACACCAATTGATCGCTTGTCGAACACTTTGGTTCACCATTTTAAGCGGTCGCAAACAAAGGATTCTATCAAACTTCCAACACGACCGTTAATTAAGTTGAATGAGCGGGTTGACTTAGGGGACTACCATGTTATCCTACAAAGTTTTGATTACGAAAATATGACGATCTTTTCCAACGCAGGCAATCCAATGCCGGATCATTTGGTGCTTAACTTATCTAGCATCGATTTTGAGTTAGTTTTAGACAAGAAGCAGGGTGAGATCTATTATTATAAGTTGGAAAACTTAGAAGAGGTCCTAGCGGATGAAAACTTAGAGTCTTTAATAGATAGTTGGTTAGAAAAAGGGGAGGAAGGCAATGTTACTAATTTTGTTACGCTTTAGTTTATTTCTGCTTTCCCTTTATGGGGGAAGATGCTTTTTTCTTAATCAATTAAAAATTCACAAAGCTTTTGCCCTCTTGGCTTTTAATTGTAGCCTCATCTTAAGTTTGTATATAGCGGCTTTTGTTGGTTATTTAGAGCCGGTGGCAGATATCATTTTCGTCTTGTCAACCCTTTATGGTTTCTACCATTTAATTCTACTTTTGCGTCATAGGAAATTTAATATCAATGACTATTTTTGGCCGTCCTTGTGGATGCTCTTTTATATCTTTATTCTAGGGACCAATTTGTGGCAGACTAATTTAGAACACTACGATAATTTCTCTCATTGGGCAATAATTGTAAAATATTTGTTTACTCAAGGGCATTTACCGACAATCCAAGATTCTATTATTTCTTATACTTCCTATCCTATGGGGAGTTCACTTTTTGTTTATTATGCAGTAAGGGTTGCTGGTTTCTATGATAATGTTATGTTATTAGGGCAATTCAGCTTGATTGTTTCTGGCCTTTATGGCATGTTTGCCATGATTCGTGACCGGTCCCGGATTATGCTGGTCAATCTGATGATGGCAGCTATAGCTCTTATGAATTACTTCAATATATCGATTCGCATGAATAATCTCTTGGTAGATTTTATTTTGCCTGTTCTTGCATTGGCTGGGATTGCGATTGTTTACAGCCAACGACATGATTTACGCCGGATGTCCTTTTTAGTTTTCTTAACTACGTCCGTTCTGTGCCTGGTTAAAACGAGTGGCTTGATGTTTGCGGTCTTAGTCTGGATTTATTATCTTATTACGCTTACCCAGGTCCACTCACTTGTCAAAAACAAGGCCAAACTTATCTTGCTGGCTTTAGGAACCTTATTTTTATCTCTATCTCCAATTCTTATATGGAACAACTATGTTAAGGCTACTTTCCCAGTAACAAAGCATGAAGTCAGTTTAATTTCTTACCAATCCATTTTCAATGCCAAAGATTCTTCTGTTATCATAGGCATTTTAAAGAAAATGTGGGCATACTTTTTTAACTTAGCTAATATTTCGAGCCAGGGTTTGTTGGTTTTTAACTTGGTTTTACTTGTCGCTTATTTAATTATTCGATTTAAAATCAAGCGACCAAATTCTCTATGGAAGTTATTAATTCTGGGGAACGCTACATATATTATCTATTATTTTGGGATTTTAATAATGTTTCTATTCTCTATGCCGACTGAGGAGGCTATTCAGCTAGCTGGTATTGAACGCTATACTTCCAGTATGATTATCTTTATTTTTGGGTTAGCTTTTTATGGCTTGGTCAGGGAAATAGATTATTCTTTTAAAGAACAAAATCTAGCTAAGCGTAATTATCGGAGTTTCAGCTCCATTTACAGCAAACAAATTTATCAAATGTCGGCGATTATGTTAGCTTTCTTTGTGGTTTTAATGCTGTTATCTGAAACTAATGGAATGAAATACCATAATCAAAATTTTCATAACTCGATTTCAGCTCAATTTATGGAGGCATCAGGTCATGAATTCCAGCTCAATGATGACCGAGTCCTTGTAGTATCAACAGATATTGATCGCGTAAACAGTTATTATACTGGTTTTGTAGGGAGTTATTATCTCTATTCAGCCAATTTGATAGCGCGAGAAGCCTTCCTCATGGATCTGGATGAATTTGCAGAATATGTTTTCAGCTTTGATAAGCTTGTAATTCTAGAAGACCATATAACATTCAATACCATGATGGAACAGTTGGTTGGCCACAGCTATCCTGTTGGAACTTATGATGTGAGTATTATTAAAGCAAAAGTCCAGTAAGAATCAAAAAACAGAAAAGAAAGTTATTACTATGGCAAAGTCTCGCACGAAAGTTTGTTTGTGTGAGACTTTTCTTTGTAACCCCTTAAACTTTTTCACATGCCTTTCTTGGTGCAAAACTTCCCCCTTAAATAACAAAAGAACTAGATGAATACTTCTTCGTAATAAATCTCGCTTCTATTCTCATCTAAACGAAGTGTCCCCATAATTCACTCCTTATTTCATACACTTCTAGCCCCTCACTAAGGTAAAATCCATTCCTTTTAGTATTTGATCTTAGCGTAATCAATCATTAGAATTCTTCTCAAATCCTACTGTGATGGTGTTGCTGGATTGGAAATGGCTACAACAATTGATATAATTAAATGGATTATGAAGGAGCAATGATGTAAGGAAAAAATAGTCAATTCAATAGTTTTGTTCTTTTGTGCTTTAATAACTGGATACATAAACATATTTAAAGAGATGCCTTATGGGATTATACTCTGAAAGATATGGTATAAGGGCGCCTCAAGAAAAGACATATTCTATTGAAAAAATATGGGATGCATTTGAGGCTTAAAAACTCACTATACAATATTAGATAAGAAACATTTATCAGGAAAAATAATTATCTTATACGTCACCATGAAACTAATAAGATGGATATAACCGATATTCGTTACTATGATTATCTTTTTTAATCGGTGCTTATCACTAGTTGCTTTATCGCTACAATATTTGATATAAGGAAAACAAAGATAACGTGGAATGGCATTTATATAAGCCTTTAATAATGGATATGTTTCCTGAGACAGTCGTATTGGTGTCAAAGATGAAAAATTAAAGGACTAAAGATATCATTGTTCTTAGTACACATGGGTGTGAAATCTAATGTGGGAAAAAGATGATTTTTACGTGTCGAGGAGATAAGTCCTCAAGAGTGTTTTTTGATAGTCAATTGGTCAGGGTAGATGTCATAGCTCCGCGAGTGCTCGGATGAAATGTTTGAGGCAGTTTTCTTGCGGGCTGATTTCAGGAAAAACATAAAATAGGTGGTGGATATATGGAGATTAAGGAATACAGCAAGGACGATGAAACCTTGCTTTTTGATTTGCTCATCGATGAGGGAGATGAGTGGAGTGATTACTATGGGGAAGCCGGTCGGGATAAATACATGAGAGCTCTTGAATCAAGCATCACTTATATAGCTAGCGAGGATACGTTTGTGTGCGGTTTTGTACGCTGTCGGGAAGATGATGGTTTTGGTGTTTATGTATATGATTTACTTGTAAGAAAAACATATCGTGGAAGGCAAATTGGAAAAAGCTTAATGGAACGGGTATGCCAAGATTTTCCTGGTCAACCCGTCTATGTTATGAGTGATGTCGATCCGTATTACGAAAAACTTGGATACCGCAGAGAGGGTTCAATATTTGAGGTAAAAATGAAGACAGATCAAGCATAGAGCTTTAATACTGTCATAGTAAGTTAAAGTATTATGAGGAGGGATTGCTCCCATTCAAAATGAAAGTAAATGAGGGGATAGATTGCTTCACAACTCATTTAGATCAAATTGGTCACGTAGAAACGGTGGTGTTGCTGTCACGAAAAGATAAACACGGTTACAAAATCGCATCTGGCAGACCCTATGAATTCATGATGATTTATGTATTTCAGCTGGAGGATGAATTGAACATTGCGTACGAGGTTAATACTATGGGAACTCGAAGCCTTTGAAAGTGGGAGGTAAATAATGAAGTGGAATGAGTTATTTAAAATAGACCAGATGCCTTCGATTGCGGATATTAGAAATTATATTGGGGAAACAAAGCCTATTTGGGATGAACTGGTTTTATATCTTGAAAAAACCTATAAGCCTAAACGACAGTTGGACTACAGCAAAGACTCTTTACAACCGGGATGGAATGTGAAATACAGAAAAAGCAGGAAGGCCCTTTGCACCTTCTATCCAATGGAGGGCTATTTTATAGCCCTTATTGTTGTTGGACCAAAAGAGGAGGAGAAAGTAAGGCATGATATGGAAGCTGCTCTGTTTTCAGAATCTGTAAAAAAACTCTATGAAAAATCCGCCTATTCGACCATGGGGAGATGGCTGATGATCGAGGTTAAAGATAAATCGGTTCTGAATGATATTAAGCCCTTAATAGGCATCAGGATTATGCCTAAAGAGTTGGAGGCAAATATGAAGACTCTAAATGAGCTAATTAAGGGGTATACACATCATTTGCAACAGGGAGAAATACAAATTGCATACAAAGGAATTTTTGAGTTTTTAAGCAGATTAAGAACCGAGTTTATTAGAAAATACACTCATTACGATGTGAGCAGTGTATATCAAGGCTACATGGATATGTCTTATTTTTCATTGAGCACAAAATCGCTAAAGGATAAAGGTTTAAAAATAGCCATTGTTTATGTACACAAAAAAGGAAATTTTGAAGCATGGCTTTCAGCTCGGAACAGAGATGTTAGAAAAAGTTACATGGGTAGTCTTAACAGTAATATTTATGGTGAGGACCTAAATTTTTTCCACGATAATAATAATTCAGATGCTATCATTGAATGCATCTTGACGAACACACCAAATTTTGACGATCAAACTTCATTGATTGAAATTATCGATCAAGGTGTGGAAAAATTCGTAAAGAAAATAAATGATTCCTTGTAAAAAAACTCTAAATCTAGCTGTATGCGTACTTTCACAGTATTATGAGGAAGCATAGCGGCGATTCTAAAAGAAAGTTCAAGTCTCGAAAAGTTCTAAGAACCTCGAAAGGGTTGAGGTAATTCGGCATACCTCAAAATAACAAATAAATGGTCGAGGTGTTGCCACTAACGTAAGATATAAAAATTTTTTTCTGGGCATCATTTAAAAAGACTCAGGCATGTAGTGACAGTGGGATAGATGTCACATAGAAAACCATGCTATCATTGGATGTTTAGACTACATCTAAATCGGCTACTCTCTGCACGTGGAGTGTGTTGTCAGCCTGATTCGAAAATAAGTATTCAACTGGAGATAAGTATATTTGATATCAAAGTAAATAATGAACGTGCAGTGCAGTTCCGAAAATGGGCAGGACAGGCTGTTTATGTCTGACTATGAGAGATATTTACTTGAGTTGGAAGAGAAAGTTAGAGAAGAGTAAACGGGAAATTTGAATTTTACAGGGAGGTTAGATTATGATTATTTTGATAGCAGGAGCTTCACATACAGGAAAAACAGCATTGTCACAGAAGCTGCTTGAAAAATATAAATATCCATATTTTTCAATAGACCATTTGAAGATGGGTTTAATAAGAAGTGGCAACACGGAACTTACCCCAACAAGTGATGATTCAGATTTAACAGCATATTTGTGGGCGATTGTTCGTGAAATGATTAAGACAGCAATAGAAAATAAGCAGAATTTGATTGTGGAAGGCTGTTATATTCCATTTGATTGGGCGAAAGATTTTGAAAAAGAGTATCTTGATAGTATCAAATATTATTGTCTTGTAATGAGTGAGGATTATATTAGAAATAATTTTGCAGATATAAAAAGCTATGCAAGTATAATCGAAAGTCGTTTTGATGATGTTTGTTGTACTTTGGATTCAGTGATAGAAGATAATAGGCAAGTCTTGGAACACGCCATCGCACACGAAGTTAATTATATACTTATTGATGACGAGTACAAAATAGATATTGATTTAGAGAGATAAATTTCAATTTCACAGACATATTCCCACAAACGACTCAATTACAAAAAGGCTATGGACTTGTTTCCGTAAACGGTAAAATAGTAACGACATTGAGCCTGTCGTATCGACACATGTGGAATGTGTGGTTAAGCTAATTAGAATTATGTCATAAACGGCAAGGTATAAAATTTCAATAAATAAGAAAAGTATATGCGTGTTAGTGATTAAGAACTTGAAGACTCGAAAATAGATATGTTACAAATTAATCACAAAGGAGAAATAGGATCATGTCTAAAAGTATATTTGATGATAAATCATCGAAACCAACAGAATTAGAGTTACAACAAGTGTTAGGGAAACAAAATAAGGAATGGCAGGGGTTTATAAATTACATTCAAGAGAATTATGGTAATATAATAAAGGAATGGAAATTCTACAGTAAAAGTGCAGGCTGGTGTTTAAGGGTATCTGAGAATAAAGGAAGAAACATTGTATTCTTATTGCCAAACAAAGACTACTTTATTGTGACAATTAATTTTGGAACAAAAATAGTAAATGATATTTTAAAAAGCAGGGTAGCAGATATAAATAAACAAAAGGTGATGGATGCAAAAGTCTATATGGAAGGCATTTCAATATTGATTGAGGTTAGAAATAATAAAGATTTAGATGATATAAAAATGATTTTGTCTATTCGCGATAAATAAATACAAGGAATTAAAAATTTATTTGATTCCATCGGTATTCAGTTTAAGTTGAATGTTTAATGTTGACGGGGGTAAATAATAGTGAATCATGAATATGCAGCAGGGGCGATTCTATATACAATGATAGAACATCATCCTTATTTTATTTTGGTACAAGAAACAGATGGACATATTGGGTTTCCAAAAGGACATATTGAATTAAATGAAACCGAAGAAGAAACAGCATTAAGAGAAGTATTAGAAGAAACTTCTATTAATGCGAAAATTATTCCAGGATTCTATCAAAAAGTTCAATATGAGAAAGAATATAATGTGATGAAACATGTCACGTACTTTCTTGCATATTATGAGCATCAACAAGAAGCGAAGCAACAAAATGAGATTGATCAACTATACTTATTATCGTATGAAGAATCAATCCAAAAATTAACATATGAAAATTCAAAGGAATTATTAAAATTAGCAATACATGAAATAAAAGAAGAGAATTCATCAAATAAATGATAGATTCTCTTCTTTTTACATGTTTATATTACCATAAAATAAGCTTTTTTTCAAGAGTTGTAACGGGTTGTTAGTGGTGGTATAACTAGTGGACATAGTCGGAGGAGATATATGGAACTTCAAAAAAACGAAGAAGTAAGTTTCTCAATTTCAACAATCAATGAGTATTTATTGACCAAGGGATTCGAATTAACAGAAGAAGAGATAGATGATTTACAACGTTATCAAAAAGAAGTATTGAATCATTTAGAATGTCTAGAATTTGATGACAATAAGCTATTTTCAATCATTATGCCTTATACGTTATCTCCTTATTTAAGTTATGCAAATAAACTAGAAGTGCTTAAAGCATCAATTTTAATCTATTATAAAATCCGGATGGAATTTGATTGGCATTTAGATGATGAGGATTTGGTGAAGATTTGTTATAAGGAATATATAGAACATTTTGGTGTCTTGGAAAAAGACTTAATCCAATCTATTATTCAAAATTTGAAGAAAGAAGGGTATTCTAATCGTGACAATATTAACGGCGAATAATGCGAGTCAACTAAATATCTTACAAACTATTGAATTATGTAGAACAAATCAATCCATATCAACAAATCGTTACAAAGAATTATTATTGGAACTCAAGTACTTATCAAAAAATTTAGTATTAAAGTTTAATCATAAAAAGAGTAGTTCTATTTCTAAAGAGAATTATACAAAAGTCATCGATACAATTAGTTACTATGTGAACCATAGTTTGTTTAATGCAGATGATCTAGGCATTGAAAACATCGAGTTTTACTATACAAAAGGACAACTAGAAATAAATCATGATATTAATGAAATCAAAAACATACATGAACAATTATTGAAACATCGACTTAGAATCAATAATGAGCGTTATAATAGCATTTTGGATGAACAAGTTCCACGATTCCTAAAAACACTAGATACGTATCGTGGTGAATTTTGTGTTTGTCACACCAATGAGGATCTTGACTACCCACTTATTGATGGTCTACCCCTTGATCATGATATGTATGGGAGTGATGGTACGGATTTAGTTCGTTATTATTTAACACGATTCAAAATTGAAAATGATTTTTGTTTTCTATTTGGTAAACAAGTTAACGAATTAATTAAGATGTATGAGGTGTGTAAAGATATTGAAATTGAATTATTAAATATTAATATATGTGAGTTATGTCTTATTCAATACGTTGCGAATCGCATGATGATGAAAGATGATTTACTTTTAAGTCAAAGCGAAAATAACATGATAAAAATGTATGCAACTCGATATCATTTAAAGATAGAAGAAATTTTTAAAGAAATGTTTCAAATGTTTTCTAAAGAAATCGGTCTGTATCTAAATTTATTTAAGAAAACAATTGAGTCTCAGTTCGAAATGTTTTACCAAGAAGATACTGAACTACTCGTTTATGAAAAAATCGTTGATGAGAAGTTCAATGTGATTTTGACAGAAACTGATGATTCGACAAATTTTACAAAATTATTAGATAATTTGCGAGTCATGAATGAAATAAAGGATAGAATTCGTTATTTAACTGAATATCAAGTGGGATTATTGGATCTTTTGGATTTATTTGAAAATGATATATTCTATAATGATGAGTATTTACTATACTATCAATCCTGTACAAGTGATCAACTTGCACTATTTGTGAAAGTAGCAATTCCAGATATAGGTAAGTTTAATATGAAGATTAAATTGGATGAAAGATGTTTTAGCGAACTTGATAAATCAATTCCTTGGCAAAATTATTTGATTCAACATCTTAAAACACTAGACAATTCTAGACTACAAGAAATAGAAACCATTTTATCGAAGATAAAATTAACAATACTCTAATAAAAGCATCCTACTTATCAAAACAAAATAGTATGATAGAATAAAGTTAATATTAGAGGAAAAGAAGATGAAAAAAATAAGATTATATGGATGTCCGAAAGAAATGGTGGAATCATACAAAAATCTTTCGTCATTAACAAAAGTGAATGTATCAACAATCCGTGATGAAGACTTAAATAAAACACTTGAAGAAGTATTCATTGAAGAATCTGTTTTTGAAGAAAATAGTATTTATGAAGAAATGTTTATGATCATGCAAGGATTTACAACAGAAACAATGATGGATTTTTTAAATAAACTAAAAGAAATGGATGTTCCTTTTGGTGGTATAAAAATTATGCAAACAGAACACAATAAAACGTGGAAACTATTGGATTTGTTGAATGAAGTAAAAAAAGAACATGAGTTATTTCAAAAAAGTGAAGTTTTGAAACAAGTTATCATGTCTACGAGTAAAGTGAGTTTGCATTCCTTAAGTGAAAAGAAACAAATAGAATTTAAAGAACAATTAATGAAATCTTACATGATTCTACAGTCACCAGAAAGAACATTAGATCAAGTAGAATCTTGTATACGTGATTGTCTAAGCTTATTGAAGGAAATTCAATAAGTTTTTTTCTTTGCAAGGGTAGTACGTGGTTGTGAAATAGTATATAATTACTAACAAGTAACGGAGGGGAAATTAATGAACGAAAAAAGAAAAGTAGTACTTGTAGGAACAGGTTCTGTTGGAATGAGTATGGCATATAGTTTTTTAACTACGGGTGGTCTTGATGAATTAGTATTAATTGATGTTAATAAGGAAAAAGCAATTGGTGAAGCGATGGATTTACAACATGGGCTTCCTTATGCACGTCATAATATTACAGTAAAAGCAGGTGAATACGCAGATTGTAAAGGTGCACAAATTGTTGTGATTACGGCTGGTGTTACACAAAGACCAGATGAAACAAGAATTGATTTAACTGCACGCGATACTGTTATTTTAAAAGATGTAACTGAAAATGTGATGAAGAATGGATTTGATGGCATTCTTGTTGTCGCAAGTAATCCGGTTGATGGTATGGCATATGTTGCTCAAAAGGTTAGTGGATTACCAAGTCATCGTGTAATTGGTACGGGTACTTTATTAGATACTGCGCGTTTGAGATTTATGATGAGTGAATACTTAACAATTTCAACGAGTAATATTCATGCCTATATTATGGGAGAACATGGAGATACAAGTTTTGTACCTTGGAACAATGCTTATGTTGGATGTAAACCGTTGTTAGAATTATTAGATGAGAAGAAAAGCGACTTAAGTGATCTTCATGATATCTATACACAAGTTCAACAAGCAGGTTATGAAATTGTTAAGCGCAAGCATTCAACACATTATGGTATTGGTTTATCGCTAAATCGTTTAGTTCAAGCAATCTTAAATGATGAAAATGTAATTCTTACAGTATCGGCATATCAAAATGGTGAGTATGGACATAAGGGATTGTATATTGGTGTCCCTGCGGTAGTTAATAGAGAAGGTATACGTGAAATTGTGAAACTTGGTTTAAATGAAGTTGACCAAGCTAAATTTGATAAGAGTTGCGAAACTTTGAAACAAATTAATCATGAAACAATAGACCCACTACTATAAAAATAAAAAAATAAGGAGATTTCCTTATTTTTCTTTTAGTTTAAGACGACCACCTGGATGTGTTGTTGCGAGTGCACCAAAACGTGATGCGATTTCTAAACTTTCCTTGGTGGATAAGTTATCCATAATACTTGATATAAATGCTCCTACAAAACTATCGCCTGATCCGGTAGTGTCGATTGGCTCAACATCAATACTAGGTATTGATAGTATGTTTTTATCAAGATAGGTAATAGATCCTTGTGCGCCACATGTCTTAATTATAATTCTTAATTCGGGACTGAGTAAATCGGTGATATGAGATAACTTTAGTCGTTCTATAAGAATTTCAATTTCATGTTCATTTCCTTTTATAATAGAAGAGCATTCAACACATTCACGTAATAAGTTGATTTCAATTTGATCAACAAGAGAACCTAAATCAAATAACACATGTTTCCCTTGGTGAATCATTCTCATTAAATAAGGAACAATTTTTTGTGATTCATCTTTGTAAGTAAGGAAAATACCAGATAAGTAAATCCAATCGGTTTCTTCGATTACCTCTAAAGGAATATTATCTTCGTTAAAATGTCCTTCAATTCCGTTGTATGTTAAAAATGTTCTCTCCTTTGTAGAATCAATAAGAATTGTACAAGTTCCTGTTTGTCCTTGGAGCTCATAAATACAGCGGCAATCAAACCCTTCAGTTTGCAATTCGTTTTTATATTGTGAATATACAGAATTACCAAGTGCGGAATAAATTACAGGTTCTTTACCACAACGTTTTAATACAGTTGCAACATTGAGACAAGATCCTCCAAGTTGAACTTGTTTCGATTTAATAAGTATATCTTCTCCTGATTGAGGGAGATGGTCGCATTCTAGTATTTCATCGATACAACAACCACCCAATAAGAGTACATGACGTTTCATCTTAGTTCCTACTTTCTTCCAATATTATAGCGAAAAATAGCGAAATTTGTTAGAGAAGTATGATAAAATATAAGAAATTAGCGAGGGATTATAATGAATAAAGAGTTGGAATTGTGGAGTGAACAAATTAATGCTGTACATTTACCACGATGGGAAGAACTTCCTGATATGGATTTATATAAAGATCAAGTTATTACTTTGATTGAAAAATATGTGGGTAATTTGATTGAAGAAGATAAAATCTTAACTCCATCGATGATTAATAATTATGTAAAATGGAAGATGATACCAGCACCGAATAGAAAGAAACAGTATAATCGTGTTCATTTCGGATACTTAATTGCAATAACTATTTTAAAACAAGTAATGACAATTCAAGAAGTTAAGGATGGTATTCTTTTTCAAGCGAATTTAACAGGGACGCATCGGGCTTATAATTTCTTTTGTGAGGAACAAGAACATGCACTTAAACAAGCGATGGCAATGATTAATCCAAGTTTAAAGGATGATACGCGTATTACAGTAATTCAAGAAGATGAAATAGCGTTGAAAATGGCTGCATTAGCTTTTGCGAATAAAACAGTTGCTTCTAAGAAAGTAAAACTTCAACAAGAAAGTTTGAAAGGTGAAGTATGAATAGAGTATTTGTAATTGGGGGAGCCAATGTAGATATTTGTGGAGCTAGCTTTAAACCTTTACAAATGTATGATTCAAATCCTGGAGTTATTACAACATCGTTTGGTGGTGTTGGGCGCAATATAGCAGAGAATTTGACGCGGTTAGGTAAAGAGGTTTACTTCATATCTATATTTGCGGATGATTTATATGGGATACAGTTAAAAAAGCATTGCGAAGATGTCGGGATGAATTGTTCATTATCAAAGGTTGTACACGATGCTAGGTCTTCGATCTATTTAGCAATATTGGATGAAAAACATGATATGCATTTAGCGATGAGTGATATGGACATTCTAAATCATATGGACAATGTGATGTTGGCATCAATCTTACCTCAAATAGAAGAAGATGACTTACTCGTGATTGATACCAATTTGAGAAAAGATTTAATTGATTATATTACGACAAACACACGTGCTAAAATTGCGATTGATCCAATTTCTACTGCAAAAGCGGATAAAGTGAAAGGGATTCTCAATCGATTTTCAATCTTTAAGCCGAATAAATATGAATCGACAATTTTTACGAATATCAAAATTACTGACGAAGCATCAGCTATTGCGACGCTGGATAACTATTTAAATCAAGGTGTAGATGAACCAATCATAAGTCTTGGAGAAGATGGTGTTCTTGCAGCGGATAAAAACCATAAAATATGGGTAAGACATAAAATGGTAGATGTAGCAAATGCAACGGGTGGAGGAGATGCGTTCTTAGCCGCCTATATCTATGCAAGAATGGATGGTAAAATGATTGATAATGCAGTAGAATTTGCGATAGCAGCAGCGGTGAATACAATTACATGCATTCATACTGTGAATCCTGAATTATGTGTTAAACTAATAGAAGAAACAATTAAAACATTAGAAATCGAGAGGAAAATATTATGATGATTAGAATAAATCCTGAAGTACAAAAAGCATTAGAAAATAACCAACCAGTTGTAGCGTTAGAATCAACTATTATTTCTCATGGTATGCCATATCCCCAAAACGTGAAAACAGCATTGGAAGTTGAAGGGATACTTCGTGAAAAAGGTGTAGTACCAGCAACGATTGGAATTATTGATGGAGTAGGTGTTGTTGGAATGACACCGGAAGAAATTGAAGAATTTGGTAAACGCCAAGGTATTATAAAAGTATCACGCCGTGATTTGCCTGTAATTATGGCAAAAAAATTGTGGGGAGCAACAACTGTTGCGACAACCATGATTTTTGCAGCAAAAGCAGGTATTGAAGTATTTGTAACAGGTGGCGTTGGTGGAGTTCATAGAGGTGCTCAAGAAACATTTGATATTTCTGCAGATCTTCAAGAGCTTGCGCATACCAATGTAACTGTTATTTGTGCAGGAGCTAAAGCAATTTTAGACTTACCTTTAACACTTGAATACCTTGAAACATTCGGTGTTCCAGTATTAGGTTATAAAACAAAAGAACTTGCAGCATTTTACACAAGAACATCTGGACTTATGGTAGATTACCAAATGGACAGTGAAAAAGAGATTGCGGAAGCAATTTTAGCAAAACGTGAAATGGGACTTGATGGTGGAGTTCTTGTGACAAATCCAATTCCCGAAGAATATGCAATGAATAAAGAAGAAATGGATATCGCGATTAATTCGGCGATTGAAGAAATGAATAAACAAGGAGTTCATGGAAAAGATTCAACACCATTCTTGCTTGCGAAGATTAAAGAATTAACTGGTGGAAAGAGCTTAGATTCAAATATTCAACTTGTGTTTAATAACGCACGTGTTGGTGCTCAAGTTGCGATTGAACTATGCCAATTAAGAGGTAAATAAAATGTACGATGTTTGTGTTCAACTATTTCGCGATCGCGGAGTAGAGCTTGAAGACATTGCGGACTGTGCGAAACTTTTGCAAAAAGATTATTACCCAGATTTAACGCTTGAAGAAGTTATGGATGCAGTGAAACAAGTCATATCGAAGCGTGAAGTTCAACATGCAATAGTTACTGGTATTAATATGGATATAATGGCAGAACAAGGTAAACTTCAAACAAAAGAATTAGAATCAATTTTAATGCAAGACTATTCACTCTATGGAGTAGATGAAGTTCTTGCGTATGGTATATGTAATATTTACGGTTCAATTGCATTAACAAATTATGGTTATATTGATCGTGTTAAGCCAGGGATTATTGCAAAGCTTAATAATCATATAGGCCCTCAATGCAATACATTTCTAGATGATATAGTAGGTGCAATTGCAGCAAGTGCTGCAAGTAGGATTGCACATGGTAAGGAAAAAGGGGATAGCGGTGAAAAGTAAGAAGATTGTGACAACAGTATTAACAAAGAAAGACTTGATGAAACATTTCATTGAACTTGGGATAAAACCCGGTATGATTTTAGAAGTTCATGGATCATTATCAAGTTTTGGTTATGTTGTTGGAGGAGCTCAAACGGTTGTGGATGCATTAATTGATGTTGTTGGTTATAGTGGGACTATCCTTATGCCGATGCATTGTGGTAATAACACAGAACCAACGTTTTGGGAAAATCCACCTGTTGAAATAGGTCTTGCTGATACAATACGTGAAAATACACCAGCATTTCATAAAAAAGAATCTGAAGTTTTGATGATGGGTGTTATTGTCGAAAACTTAAGAAGAAGAGATGGTGCTGTTATTTCGAATCATCCAAACAGTGCTTATGTTGCTTGGGGTAAATATGCAAAATTATTATGTAATCGACATTCGCTACATTTTTCATTATCTGAAGAATCGCCAACGGCTAGATTATATGAACTTAAGGGACATGTGCTATTGCTTGGTGTTGGCTTTAACAATTGTACAGCAATGCATTTAGCTGAATACCGTTCTGATTGTCGTCCTATCTTACTTCAAGGTGCTTCAGTTGAAATAGAAGGCAGAAGAGTATGGAAAAAATACTTGGATATTGATGTAGATAGTGATGAATTTGTTTTAGTTGAATTAGAACTAAAAGAAAAAGGTGCATTACGAGAAATGCGCATCGGAAATTCGGATGTAAAATTATTTAGAGCCGATGTTGCAATTGATGAGATGGTAAGGTGCTTTGAAAATCGTAGTCGATATGAAATATATCGGTAAATAAATCTTGAACAGGATATTGATTATCCTGTTTTTCTTTTGAATAGGGCATTATTGTGCTAAATCAAGGATGTCTTCCATTTTGTTGATAATTTTAATTGGTCAATCAATGGAGTAATATTCATGGAATTATAAAAAAAGAAGCTTATTCCCAGTTGTGGGTAATATAAGCTTCACTTATTAAATGACAAATCAATTCAAATTCTTTTGCGTCATTATCATTAAAACGATAAAGAGATGGAGAATCAATGTCTAATAATGCGACAACTTGATTATTAACATTGATGGGAATAACTAATTCACTCTCTGATGCACTATCGCAAGCAATATGTCCTTCGAATTCGTGGACATTCTTAATTACTTGTGTTTCTTTTGTAGATGCAGCTTTACCACATACACCTCTATTTAATGGGATGTGTGTGCACGCTACTTTACCTTGGAATGGTCCAAGCACTAATTCGTTATTGATTTGGAAATAAAATCCAACCCAATTGATATTCGTAAGTGTTTCATTTATACAAGCGGATATATTAGAAAGTGCTGCAATTTGATTGGGTTCTTCTAATAATGCTTTTACTTGTGCATTTAACAATGGATAATCAGTCATAATTAACTCCTTTATTCTAGTATTGTATCATATTATCATCAATGATATAATGAAGACCGTGAACAGGGGTGCACATTGTGCTGAGAGTTAACCCTTATCACCTGATCTAGTTAATACTAGCGTAGGGAGTTCTTAAGTTTTTATCCTTACGCCTTTGAACAATCGGAGGTGTTTTTTTATGAAAATTAACGTTAAAGATCTTAGCTACATGGCATTATATGTAGCATTATCAGTAGTATTGGAGTATGTGAGTAAGTTTATACCTATACTTCAAATGCCAAGTGGAGGGAGCATTACATTAGGATTATTGCCTGTGTTTATGGCTTCGTATCATTTGGGATGGAAAAAAGGTTTCGGGGTAGGATTGATGTGGTGGTTAGTTTCGTCACTTATGGGATTGAATGAATGGTATTTAAATCCTATTCAATATTCACTTGATTACATTATACCTGCAGCAATTTGTGGACTTGCTAGTTTATTCCCAAAAATAGGAAAAGTTTCTAATCTATATGTAGGGATGATAATAACGATGTTTGCAAGATTTGCAGGACAAGTGGTTTCTGGTGTTTATTATTGGCCAGCTAATGAAGTTGCGGGAAGTAGTGGAGCATGGATTTATTCGTTGGGGTATAACTTCGGTTATAATTTCGTAACACTTATTATCGCTGCCATTCTTGTGCCACTACTGGTACATCGATTGAACGCAACAGAACGTTTTAAGTTTGTTGGAGTAAAATAAATTTAGAAACAAGGTATTAACTCACCTTGTTTTTATTTTCTAAATATTTAAATCATGATATGTATTGTGATATAATGAACGAGGTTTTATTTGGGCTAAATGATTTTGGAAGGAGAATAGTATATGTTACCTACAATTGGGTCGATGGTATATATTCAAAGTTTCAAACATGATGGGTCCTTACATCGCACATGGGCTAAAGGGTTCGTGATTGAAGCGAATGATAAACAAATTGTTGCGGTTACAAACAAAACGTGGGTTACAGAGGCAGATGGACGTAAATGGTTTACACGTGAGCCGGCAATCTGTTTCTTCTATCCAGACAGATGGTTTAATATTATTACGATGATTCGAAAGACAGGTATTTATTATTATTGTAATTTGGCTTCTCCAAGTTTGTATGATGGTGAGGCGATTAAAAACATTGATTATGATTTAGATATTAAACTTTACCCAAGTGGCTTAATTGAGATATTGGATGAAGATGAATATGAAGAGCATGGTCAACAAATGAATTATTCCAATGATATTAAAACAATTGTTGAAGGACAAATGCAAGATTTGATTCGCAGAATAAAAGAGATGGAAGATCCCTTTAATGATGAAACTATTAATCGTTATTACAAGATGTATCAAAAGATGCAGAAACAATAGCACACTGGTTGTGCTTTTTGTTTGAAAAATCGAAAAATATATATAGGTGATTTAGTAGTCTAAACCTTTATATATAAGGAGTTTTTATAGATAGAAATAAAAAGTCGAAAAAAGTTTAAAAAAAGTTCAAAAAGTTGTTGACAGTAACCGGGTGGTTTGTTATTATAGTTAAGCACCTCACAGGTGTAACAAACTGCTAAACACTGCTAAGTGTTAGCGAACGATCTTTGAAAACTAAATAGGAAATTAAACAACGAACGTCAATTTAAA
>NZ_JAVWNC010000005.1:0-65332 GCF_036637135.1 Anaerorhabdus sp.
TATGGTATTCAATGAAATTTTAAAAGTAATAACGTTTCTCCTCATTGTTTTCGATTGGATTTATCATCTTCTTTGGGTTGAAATAATAATTCAAATTCTACTCATAATTATTTCATTTAAACAATACAATATACTACGAAATGATAATGAAGATAGATACCAAAAAGTCAAAAAAACGGGATACTTCATATTGGGTTCAGTCTGTACAATATTACTTGTTATCAATCTATTTAGACTATTCATGAATTGAATCATAACCGGTTGCTTTCTTATTATCTACTATAAATCCTTCTTGCAAAAGTCAATAGTTATGGTAGAATAATGTAAGAAATCGATGATAAAGATAAGTAAATTAAGGGATTTTAAAGAGAGAAGACATTTGGTGCAAGTCTTCATTGAACTTAATTGAAGCTACTTTGGAGAGTGGTTAATAACCAACGTGAATCTGCGTTAAGATAATCAAGGTGCATACCAATGGTATGAATCAGGATGGTACCGCGAAATTTTTCGTTCCTGTAATTATTGCAGGAACGTTTTTTATTTGTTTATTAAGGAGGAAATAACAATGAAACAATTAACAGGTAATCAAGTAAGACAAATGTTTTTAGACTATTTTGCAAGTAAGGGACACGTTATTGAACCAGGTGCAAGTTTAGTGCCGCATAATGATCCAACTTTATTATGGATAAATGCAGGTGTTGCAGCGTTAAAGAAATACTTTGATGGTAGTGAAAAGCCAAAGTGCAATCGTATTACCAATGCACAAAAAAGTATTCGTACCAATGATATTGAAAATGTAGGGAAAACAGCACGTCACCATACATTCTTTGAAATGCTTGGGAATTTTTCAATCGGAGATTACTTCAAAGAAGAAGCAATTCAATTTGCATGGGAATTTCTAACATCCCCTGAGTGGATTGGATTTGATAAGGAAAAAATGTATGTAACTGTTTATCCAGATGATGAAGTAGCATACAATACATGGGTTAATATTTGTAAAGTTGATCCTAGTCACATTTTAAGAACAGCTGATAACTTTTGGGAGATTGGTGAAGGCCCTAGTGGACCAGATAGTGAAATATTTTATGACCGTGGATCTAAATTTGATCCTGAAGGGTTAGGAGAAAAGCTCTTTTTTGAAGAGATGGAAAATGATCGCTATATTGAAGTATGGAATGTTGTGTTCTCTCAATATGATGCTAAAGAAGGCGTTGATCGCAAAGACTATAAAGAATTACCACAAAAGAACATTGATACAGGAATGGGCTTAGAACGTTTAGTTGCACTTATTCAAGAAGGTGAAACAAACTTTGATACTGATTTATTCATGCCTATTATTGATGCAACAAGTAAGATTTCAAAATTCCCATATGAAGGTGAATATAAGATGGCTTACCGAGTAATCGCTGACCATATTCGTACTGTTACCTTTGCAATTAGTGATGGTGCTGTGTTCTCCAATGAGGGTAGAGGGTATGTATTACGTCGCGTTCTGCGTCGTGCTGTACGTTTTGGTATTAAACTTGGTATTCAAGGTGCATTCATGTATCAATTAGTACCAGTAGTAGCAGATATGATGAAGGATTTTTATCCGTATTTACAAGAAAAAGTAGATTTGGTATCACGTTTAGTTAAAACTGAAGAAGATACATTTCATGCGACATTAACAAATGGTGAAAAACTTCTTATGGAAGCTTTGAATAATGCTTCAAATACAAAAGTACTTGATGGAGAAGTTATGTTCAAATTGTATGATACATATGGTTTCCCTAAAGAACTTACAAAAGAAATTGCTGAGGAAAAAGGATATACAGTTGATATTGAAGGTTTCACTAAACAAATGGAACTTCAAAAAGAAAGAGCTCGTAATGCTAGGGATTCTGAACAATCTATGTCGAGTCAATCCATTGATCTTATGAATTTTGAAGTTGAATCTAGTTTCACGGGTTATACTGATACAACTTGTCATAGTAAGGTTATTGGTTGTTTTAAGGATGGTATACAAGTAAATGAATTAACAGGTGAAGGAGATATCATTCTAGATCAAACGTGCTTCTACGCTGAAAGTGGAGGACAAATTGCAGATACGGGGACACTATGTAATGATTCGTTTACAGCATTTGTTACCGATGTTAAAAAAGCTCCACACAAACAACACTTACATCACTTACAAGATATCAAAGGAACAATTCATGAAGGAGATGTTGTTGATGGCTTAATCGATGTAGAACGTCGTTTGAATATCAAAGCAAACCACTCATCACTTCATTTATTACAAAGTGCATTAAGAAAAGTTGTTGGAACACATATTGCACAAGCTGGTTCTTATGTATGTGAAGATTATGCTCGTTTTGATTTTACACATTTTGAAAAATTAAGTGATGAACAATTACGTCAAATCGAACAAGAAGTAAACGCTATGATTATGCATGATAATCAAGTAGTGACAGAAGTACTCACTATTGATGAAGCTAAGAATTCAGGAGCAATTGCTTTATTTGATGAAAAATATGGCGATACAGTACGTGTTGTCTCTATGGGGGATGTATCCAAAGAATTCTGTGGTGGAACACATGTAAGTAACACACAAGAAATCGGTGTATTCAAAATTGAATCTGAAGAAAGTATTGGTTCTGGTATTCGTCGTATCACATCAAAAACGAAGATGGCTGCATACTATGATTTAATTGCTAGAGAAAATACAATGAAATCAATTGCTACATCAATGAAATTAAATTCAATTAATTTACTCGAAGAAAAAGTGAACTTAATGATGGATGAGAATGCTCAACTTAAAAAAGAATTGCAAAGACAAAACGAAAAAATGATGATGCTTGAAGCTGATGAAACAATCAAACAAGCAAAACAAGTTGGTGGTATTAATCTAATTATGATTAAGAAAGAAAATGCAGATAGTAATTCATTAAAATCTTATGCTGAAGTATTAAGAAATAAATGTGAGGATTCCTTTGTATTCATATCAAATGTAAGTGATGATAAAGTAACTTATGTTGTAGCCGCAAGTAAGGCAGCTATTGAAAAAGGACTTAAAGCAGGGGATATTGCTAAACTTGCTGCATCAATGAGCGGCGGTAATGGTGGAGGTAGACCAGACCTAGCTCAATCCGGAGGTAAAGATTGCACAAAAATCGATGAAATCTTTATCACAATCGAAGCAAAACTCGCTTAAACGCTTTTATTTTAAGTGGTTTTAAGCTAAAATAATATAAAGGGGGTAAGACCTATGACAAATAAAGATTTAACTGAAACAATGAATTTTAAGTCTGATGAAATTCGTCGCAACAACATCAAACAAGTTCTTCGCTTAACCAAAGAAGCTTTGGAGGAAAGAGGTTATAACTCGGTCAACCAACTTGCTGGTTATTTGATTTCAAATGACCCCGCTTACATTTCAAGTCACAGAAATGCAAGAAGTATTATTCAATCCGTTGAACGTCATGAACTTATTGAAGAATTAGTTCGATATTATCTAGAGGAAAATAAATAACTATGAAACGTGTTCTAGGTTTAGATTTAGGTAGTGTTACATGTGGTATAGCTGTCAGTGATCCTTTGGGAATCGTTGCTAGAGCAGTCAAAACAATTCGCTTTCCAGAGAATGACTATGATCAAGCTTGTGATCTAGTACTAGAATGCGTTAAAGAGTTTGCACCAGATGAAATTATTTTGGGATTACCAAAACACATGAATAATGATATTGGAATAAGAGGACAAATTAGCATTGATTTCAAAGAAATGCTAGAAGAAAAAGTTACATGTCCAGTTATCCTTATCGATGAAAGGCTATCTACAGTAGCTGCAGAGAAATTCTTGATTTCAGCTGATGTATCAAGAAAAAAAAGGAAGAAAGTCATTGATCAAATGGCAGCTGTCCATGTATTACAAGGGTATCTTGATAGAACTCATTAGGGCGTTAAGACGCCCTTTATTTTGAAAAGGAGAAAATCATGGAAACAAATAAAATTATTATTACTGAAGAAGATGGATCACAAAAAGAAATGGAAATACTTTTCACTTTTGATGATGATTCTAAAGGGAAGAGCTATGTTTTATTCACAGATCCTCAAGATCCTGAAGGTGAAGTATTCGCTTGTTCCTATACACCAGAGGGCGAAATGATTCCAGTTAATGACCCTGATGAATGGTCAATGATTGAAGAAGTATTCGGTGCTTTTGTGGAGGAAATCGAAGATGACGAAGAAAATAGCGAAGAAGAAAAAGCGTAAACTAAATATAAAAAATCTGTTGATTGTTGTTTTATTGTTTTTTGTATTAGTTGGAGGATCTTCTTATTTCTTCTACACTGATTCTTTAAAACCAGTATCGAAGGATTCTATGCAATCCTCTTTCATAATTGAAAGTGGTCAATCAATGAAGACTGTACTAAAAAACTTAAAAGATGAAGGTCTTATTAAAAATGATTTCACAGCATTACTTTTTGCGAAATTTAGTGATCTTACCAGTGTAAAAAAAGGAGAATACACTTTAGATAAAAGTTGGAGTGTAAAACAAATTTTAGAATACTTAAATGATTCTAAATCTGCAAATGTAAATGATACACGCATTACAATCATTGAAGGTGATTGGGCAAAACATATTGCTTCAAAAGTTGCATCTACTACCAATGTATCCGAAGATGAGTTATTTGCATTATGGAACAATGCTGATTATATTCGTTCCCTAATGGGTAAATATCCATTCTTAACTGAGGATATATTTAATGATAATAGTCGTGTTTATCTTGAAGGTTATTTGTTTCCAAATACATATGATTTCTTTCAAGAAACTACTGCTCAAGATGTAACAGAAAAAATGCTTGATCAAACTTTAAAAATTTATGATAAATACAAAGCTGATTTTGAACGTGTTTCTAGTGAAAGAGGTATGAGTATTCATGAACTTTTTACCTTAGCATCAATTGTTCAATATGAAGCAAGTAAAGCTGAAGATATGAAACTCATTGCAGGTGTCTTCTATAATCGTTTGGATACAGGTATGATGCTTCAAAGTAGTGTTACAGTTTGCTATGCAATTGATATTGATAAAGGAGATGATTGGATGAAATGTGAAGTAAATCCAAGTTTTGATTCTCCCTATAATACATATAAATACACAGGACTTCCTCCAGGACCAATTTTAAATCCTGGTGAAGCAGCAATTGAAGCTGTATTGAATCCAACATCTTCTAAATATTATTACTTCATGGCTGATGTTTATGGTGATGGTACAGTATACTATGCTGAAACATACGCTGAACATCAAAAGAATGTAAACAAATACTTGAAGAAATAGGAGGATTGAATAATGAGACCCATAGTTATAGGTATTGCAGGTGGTAGTGCTTCCGGTAAAACATCAGTTGCTCGTAAAGTAATGGAAGCATTTAGAGATACAAATTCAGTAACAATCATTAGACAAGATGATTACTATAAAGATCAAACTCATTTACCCATGGAAGAACGTGTAAAAACTAATTATGATCATCCATTCGCATTTGATACGGATTACCTGTTAACACAGATTGGTGATTTGTTGATGGGTAAACCCATTGAAAAACCCACATATGATTTCGTTAATCATACAAGAAGTAATGAAACTGAAATCGTTAAACCTTGTGATGTTTTAATTCTTGAGGGATTGTTTGTCCTTGAAAATGAAGATCTCCGTGATTTTTTAGATATTAAGATATTTGTTGATACAGATGCTGATATTCGTTTCATTAGACGTTTAAAACGTGATGTAGAAGACCGTGGTAGAACTTTAGATTCAGTGATTAACCAATATATGAATACTGTGCGAGATATGCATAGTTTATTCATTGAACCAAGTAAGCGATATGCAGATATAATCATCCCAGAAGGTGGGAAAAACAGTGTTGCCATCGATTTGTTGACAACAAAAATAAGTAGTATTATTACACGTAATATGCTATAATACGGTACGTTAGGAGTGATTTTATGGTAATGGAAGAAAAAATTTATGTAACCCAAGAAGGGTTAGATGAATTAAAAAAGGAATATGAAAATTTAGTACACGTAGTAAAGAATGAAGTTATTGAAGACTTAAAAGCTGCTCGTGCTCAAGGTGACTTATCGGAAAATGCAGATTATGATGCTGCAAGAGACCGTCAAGCACAAGTAGAAGCACGTATTCGTGACTTAGAAGTTATGTTAAACAATGTTGAATTGATCCAAGAGAAAAAAGGACGTTCACAAATTGTTAAGCTTGGTTCTACAATTGAAATTCAAGACTTAGATACAAATGAAAAAGAAACTTTCATTATTGTTGGTTCTGTTGAATCAGATCCACTTAATGGGAAACTTTCAAATGTAACTCCATTAGCAGTAGCACTTCTTGATAAAAAAGTTGGGGCTGTTGTTGATGTTGAAGTTGACGAACCATACCAAGTAAAAATTCTTTCTGTAAAATAGGAAAGACATAATGTATTAAATAAAAATAAGTAGGTGATTCTATGAAGATACTGCTTATTTTTTTATTTCTATTTTTTATTCTTTGTCCTCAATTACAACCCGTGTCTATATCTAAAACCAGTTGTATTCGTGTTTATATAAAAGGGGAAGTAGATGAGGAAACGGATTTATGTTTAGAACCTTATTCCACAGTATTGGAAGCGTTTAAGTATGTTACGTTATCAAATGATGCTGATACATCTTCAATAAATGAATCTACTATTCTTGCAGATGGCGATGTGTTAATTATTCCTAAACAGAAACAAGTTATTAAAGTGTCTATAAACTTCGCTACCGTTGATGAATTATGTATGTTAAAAGGAATTGGTGTAAGTACAGCTAAGAAGATAGTTCGATATCGAATCGACCATGGCTTATTTCAAACATTAGAAGATTTGATGAATGTACCTGGAATTAAGCAAGCAAGATTCAATCAAATCAAGGATCAGTTAAGTTTATGAATCGCATCTTACCCTTATTTTTAACATGTTTCTTTTTTTGCTTAATCTATGAAACACAACCATTAATTATTCTTTTCCTATTGCTTATGTGGTTTATTAAATACCGAGATTATTCAGTCTTTATTGTGCTTGTTTTGTTATTTGGTATCGTATTCTATACGCAAATACCATATCAACCTATACTAGAGGGCAAAGTCACTCAGTTAACTTCCAATAGTCTTATTATTGAAAAAGAGGATCACAGAACATTAGTCAGTAATTGTTCATTACGCGATTATGATAGTTATCTTGTTGTAAAAGGAACAAATAAACCCATCGAAAGTGCACCATCTTCTTTTGGTTTTTCTTTTGAATCATGGGCAAAGCAAAATGGTATTTCATCTTCAGTTTACGCAACAGATTGTCAAATAATAAAAGAAGGGTCTACTGTTCGTTCTTTATTTCAAAAGTGGATTGACCAGAGACCATCCAAAGAATATTTATACAAGACTTTTTTCAACGTATCAAATTATCAAGAAGATATAATTAGTGTATTAAATTCAATTGGATTTCCATTTGTGGGATTTCTTTTTATCTTAAGAAAAATTTTGAAATACTTTTTATATGAAGATAAAATGAATTGGGTTGAAGGTTTTCTTATCATTTTGAATTGTCTTGTGACTGGGTTTAGTTTTACAATGATTCGTATTTTAATATCTTTTTGTTGTCGCTTTATTCCCATTGATAGTAAAGCTAGAACTGGTATTTTTGGAATTCTATGCTTTATGTTCTATCCTCACATGATTACTTCCTTGTCTTTTGTTATTCCTTTTGGGTTTCGGCTTATCCAAGTAACACATTGTCCAAAACAATTCACACGATATTTTTTTATTTGTGTCATGCAATCTTATTTCTTTTCTTCCATCCATATTGGATTGGTATTATTTTATCCTGTTGTGGTTCTTATTCAAGGATTGATGGTATTTTACGCTATACTTTGTCTTATATTTACAAACATAAATGGAATCGGGTTTGGATTTCTATCTAATGTATTGAATTTATTGCATCAATTTCCATTGATAGGTAATCCTGCTGGATTAGGGTTAATTCTCTATCTTTTGATTGTGTTATGTATTAAAAAACATCGATTGCAGTTATCGTTTTTACTTTATCTATTTTTTATTCAATTTGGATTATTTCATCCATTTTCAGAATTAACTTTTATTCAAATCGGACAAGGTGATTGTATATTACTTCGTGAGCCTTTTAATCAACGAAACATACTCATTGACACTGGTTCTAATAAAAATTATGACTTATTGGAATCATCATTGAAAGCACGTGGAATTCGTGATCTTGATGTTATATTTATTAGTCACTATGATGAAGACCATGCAGGTAATCTTGAATCATTAAAACAAGATTTCAATGTAAAGAAAGTAATTGATACAAATGAATCTTACCAGACTTCACAAATACAAATAGAAAGTTTAAATAACCAGAAATACAATGATGAAAATGATAATTCTTTAGTTCTCCATATCAACATGAATCAAGTATCCTTTTTAATGATGGGAGATGCATCAAAAATTGTGGAATATGATTTATTTCGTAATCAGTATGATTTTCAAGTTGATTTCATTAAAATTGGTCATCATGGTTCAAATACAAGCACATCTAGGAGTTTAATAACTAAAGTAAGACCGAAAGTCGCGATTTTATCTACCGGTTTAAACAATCGTTTTAATCATCCACATCAGGAAACCCTTGATTTGTTGAATAAATTCAATATCTTATGGCTAAATACAAGTGAAGAAGGGGATATCAGTATACTTTTTACAAGATTTCTTAATTTCATACTCACGAGCAAGGGAAAAATTGGTATAATAACTAGGTGGTGATAAGATGAATTATCTAATTCTAGGTTCAGAGTCATTCCTATTAAGAAAAGAACTCAAAAAAATCATAGCTCAGAATGGAAATGATAGTAACTCCATGGATACTATTTTTTATGATGGACAATCCTCTGACTTTTCAATTCATACCGTATTGGAAGATTGTAATACACCACCATTCTTCAACGAAAAGAAAACAGTTATTGTAAATAACCCAACTTTTTTATCAGCACAAAAAAGTTTGTCTGATAATGAAATTGCGAGTCTAGAAAAGTATTTGAAGAATGCAGCATATGATGCTGACTTAATTTTCTATGGCGATGTTACTGTAGATAAGAGAAAGAAAATTGTGAAATTAATTCAAAGTAATGCTCGTTGTTACCAATTTGATCGTTTATCACCGCAGGATTTTAAAACCTATGTACTCAAGAATATTAAGGAAAATCATATTGAATTAACATCGGATGGAAAAGAAGAATTATTGAGTCGTTTACCCAGTGATTTGGAAAATTTTCATTCAGAACTTGAAAAGATGATTCTTTATGGAAAACCAATGAATAAAAATGATGTTATGCATTTAATAAGTCGTCCCTTAGATGAAGATGTTTTTCACTTAGTCAATGATGTAGTGAGTAGAAATATCAAAGGTGCATTGCACTTATGGAATGATTTATTTGTGTTGAATAAAGATCCGATTTATTTAGTCGCTTTACTTGCGAGTCAATTTAGACTTCTATATCAAGTTAAAACTTATCTTGATATGGGGCAAAGTGAAAAAGATATAGTCAAAGAATTAAAAGTTCACCCATATCGTGTTACAAAAGCAATTGAATCATTAAGAGGTCTTTCAAAAGACCGTTGTCTAGATATCTTAAATGCATTAGCTGAGTTAGATCAGTCTTTTAAGATGGGATTATTGGATAAAAAAGTAGGATTTGAATTATTTTTAATTAGAACAGCGAGGTAAGTATGCAATCATTACGTGAATTATATAAAGTTGGTCCTGGTCCTAGTAGTAGTCATACCCTAGCACCTAAACGAGCATGTCTCTTATTTTTAGAAGAATACGGTCATTTACCTCGTTATGAAGTTGATTTATTTGGCTCTCTTTCATTAACTGGAAAGGGCCACTTTACAGATAAAATTATCGAAGATACCTTATCACCATCCATAGTTGAAATACATTTCAATTCAACCTGGGAAGAAAGACATTCCAATGGTTTCTATCTTCGTGGATACAATGAAGAAAATGTATGTATCGCACTATGGACAGTCTTCTCTTTAGGAGGAGGAAGTATTGAAGTTAAAGAAAAGAAACTTCCTTATAATACTGAACTATACAAAGAACAATCTCTAGATGAGATTAAACAAATATGTAGTGAACAAAAAATAAGTTTAGTTGATTATGTTTTCAATAATGAAGATGATGAAATTCAAACATATTTAAATTCAGTTTTAACTGCAATGTTAAATTCAGTACAACGAGGTATTCGTGCAACTGGGGTTTTACCAGGACGATTGAATGTTGAAAAATGTGCAAAATCATTATATATCCAAGCACAAACAACCCAAGATGATGCTGAGCAAACAAAACTGTTATTGATGTCATATGCCTATGGAGCTTGTGAAGAAAATGCATCTTTAGGCGAAGTGGTAACTGCACCAACGCTTGGTGCTTGTGGTGTTCTTGCATCGCTGATGTATTATTACTACAACGATATTGGTATTTCTAGAAATAAACTTGTACGGGCTTTAGCTGTTGCAGGAGTTTTTGGGAATTTAATTAAAACTAACGCGACAATCTCTGGCGCTATTGGAGGGTGTCAAGCAGAGGTAGGAACAGCTTGTGCAATGGCTAGTGCTGCGGCCGCTTACCTAAATGATTTGAATATCAAACAAATTGAATATGCTGCGGAAATTGGTATAGAACATAATTTAGGATTAACATGTGATCCTGTTGAAGGTTACGTTATTATTCCATGTATCGAAAGAAATGCAGTAGCTGTATTGCGTTCGTTAGATGCGTGTACGCTATCAAAATACATGTATAAAATTAAACCCAATAAAGTTACTTTTGATATGATTGTGAATACAATGAACTACACAGGACAAAAAATTGCGATTGAACTTAAAGAAACATCTTTAGGCGGTTTGGCTAGTGAATTTAAATCTAAAGATGAACCTAAAACATTATTAGAACCTAAGGATTGTTATGAAGAGAAAACAAAAATTGTTTTCCCTTTGACTGAAGATGATATTGAACTTGAAGATACACTTGTTTTTGATGATATTGTATTAGACGAAAATGATGAACCCACAAGTCCAATTAAATTCAAACTATGATAACTCATCCTCTAAAACCCATCATTGATAAAAAGAGTAAAGTTTTAATACTTGGATCATTTCCATCAGTTTTATCACGAAAAGAAATGTTTTATTATGCTAATCCTCAGAATCGTTTTTGGAAAGTTATGGAAGCTGTTTATTCTGAGCCGGTAATTGAACGTGAAGTATTTATTCTAAAACATCATCTTGCACTATGGGATGTTATTCAGTCTTGTTCTATTGAGAATAGCAATGATGCAACTATACAAGATGTGATTGTTAATGATATTGAAAATTTAGTTCATACATATCCCATTCAATTAATTATATTAAATGGTAAAAAAGCTGAAAGTTTATTCTATGAATACTTTCAACATCTAAAAATACAAGTTATCTCTTGTCCAAGCACAAGTAGTGCAAATGCTAAATTTAAACTAGATGACTTAGTAGAGCACTATAAAATAGTAAAGGAAATAAAATGAAAAAAATTGAATGTTTAGCACCTGCGGGCACATTGGAAGCACTACGTGCAGCCATTATGGGTGGAGCAGATGCAATTTATTGTGGTGGAAGTCAATTTGGTGCTCGTGCTTTTGCGGGTAATTTTAATCATGATGAAATGATAGAAGCCATCCATTTATGTCATCTTTGGGATGTAAAACTTTATGTAACCATGAATACACTATTGTACGAAGATGAGATAAAAGATGCCATGAAAGAAGTTGCGTTCTATTACCAAATAGGTGTTGATGCGCTAATCATTCAAGACTTGGGATTGTTTGATTGTGTTCGTTTTACTTATCCTGATTTTGAATTGCATTGTTCAACACAAATGCATATCCATAATGCACCTGGCGTTCAAATTATGAAAGATTTAGGTGCAAGTCGCGTTGTATTAGCTCGCGAAACACCAATTGAAGTTATTCAAGATTGTTGCCGTCTAGGTATTGAGATTGAAGTCTTCTCCTATGGAGCTTTATGTGTTAGTTATTCTGGTCAATGCTTAATGAGTAGTTTGTTACAAAATCGTTCTGGTAATCGTGGTGCATGTGCTCAATATTGTCGTATGCAATATAATTTATACAATGAAGATCATCGAGAAACTATTTCTTCAGTAGACAAATATCTTTTAAGTCCAAAAGATTTAAATGCACTCGACCATTTAGATCAATTAATTGAGGCTGGTGTTACAAGTCTCAAGATAGAAGGTAGAATGAAACGACCAGAATATGTCTATCTTGTTACCAAGACATTTAGAGAAGCGATTGATGCTTATTATGAAGGTAAAAAATATCAAGTAACAAAAGAGCGTCTTGATGAATTAAAGTTAATGTTTAACCGTGGATTTACACTTGGTCATTTATTTCATACAAATGGTAAATCACTATTAAATATGAATCGTCCAAATCACGTAGGATTACCCTTGGGTAAGGTTGTAATGGCTAATCGTGATGGCTTTACTGTAAAACTAGAAGATGAATTGAATCAACAAGATGGATTACGCATCTTAGATGAAAAAGAGGATCTTGGATATATTGCGAATATGATTTATGTGAATGACCGTTTGGTGAATCACGCATCAAAAGGTGAACTTGTAACATTTAAAGACAAACGATTTGTGGAAGTTGGAAGTATCGTACTTAAGACAACTGATTCAAAACTAATTGGAAAACTTGAAACATTTGACTGTGTGCGCAAAGTTGACATAACGATTCGTGTTGAAGCTAAAGTAGATTTTCCCATGGTTTTAGTGTTATCCGATGGTACCCATACAATTGAAGCAAAATCCGAAATGATTGCACAAAAACCAATTAAAGCACCCATTGAAAAAGAACGTTTATTTGAGCAATTATTGAAATTAAATGATACTGCTTATCAATGTGCTTCAATTCAAGGTAATATTGAACCATTTTTCATGCCTTTAAAACAAATCAATGAATTGCGAAGAGTAGCAATTGAACAACTAAATTCAATAAGAGAAAATGACAAACAAAGAATTACGATTCCTTATATCATGAAAAACTATATGTTGAATTCAACTTTCAATCAAGGCTGGATTGAAATCAACAAGGAAGAACAAATACAAAATACTAATTCTATTCAATGTACATCAAATCCAATTTTGTTAGATAAATATCCAAATCTTTATCCTCTGTCATCTGTAATTAATGAATCAGGACAATATCTCGAAGATAAAACTCATGTAATTTCTGAAATAGGGGGCTTATCTGTGAATGATAAACCTTATGCAACTCATCATTTTAACGTGACAAATAGTTATGCACTCGAATTTCTATATAAACAAGGTATTCAATGTGTTGAACTATCACAAGAGTGTAGTATAGAACAAATTCAATTATGCACAAGTGAATTTGAACATCGTACAGGTTTCAAAGCACAAATAGCGATATTTGCTTATGGAAGACGTGATTTAATGACTTCTAAGACCTGTGTCGTTAATAACCTATGTAAAGATGGAAGTAAGAAAAACTGTGCTTTGTGTAAGACTCAATCATATAGTTTGGTAGATATAAAAAACAATCACTATCCTTTATTTGGTGACACAAATTGTATCCAACATATCCTTGAATCTGAGCCTTATCAGGTAAGTAATACAAATCGCTATCCTATGGTTTTACGATTTACTATCGAGAATGAATTTGAAACCAAAGAAGCTTGCGAAAATAATCATCTTTAAATCACGATAAATCATATTAAATCTTCAAAATAGCCACTAATTTTGGTATAATATTTTAATGAACTAGCAAGGAGGCACCCATGTTTCTTAAAAGAGTAGAAATGCAAGGATTTAAGTCCTTTGCGGATAAAGTAGTAATTAACTTTGAACATTCAGTTACGGGGGTAGTTGGACCAAATGGATGCGGTAAAAGTAACATTACTGATGCAATCCGTTGGGTACTAGGAGAACAATCCGTTAAATCACTTCGTGGAACAACAATGACAGATGTCATTTTTGCAGGTAGTGCTGATCGTAAAATGGTTGGAGCTGCAGAAGTAACACTCGTATTCGATAATTCAAAACACGCATTAAATACTGATTTACAAGAAATTGAAGTAACACGTAGGTTATATCGTAATGGTCAAGACGCTGAATACTTAATTAATCGCAACAATGTACGCTTGAAGGATGTTGTTGATTTAATCTTAGATTCAGGTTTAGGTAAAGATTCACTTTCGATGATTTCACAAGGTAACATCAGTAGTTTTGCGGAAGCTAAGCCTCAAGATCGTCGCGCTATATTTGAAGAAGCCGCTGGTGTAAGCAAATATAAAAAGAGAAAAATGGAATCTCTAGCAAAACTTGAAAGAACAAAAGATAACATCGAACGTACTCAAGATATTTTAATGGAATTAGAAAGACAAGTTTCACCATTAAAACGTGCTGCGAAGAAAGCAGAATTATACAAAGAAAAAAAATCAAGACTAGAAGAAATAGAAATTGCTGTTTTAGTTGAAGATATAAATACCATGAATCAACAAATTGAAGATGCTAAAAAGACATTATTCAATATCGAATCACAAACAACTATGTTTCAAACTACAATACAAGTTCATGAAACACAAAATCTTGAAGCTAAAAAAGAAGTCATTGACTTAGAAAAAGAAATTAATAAACTTCAAGAAAACTTAATGAAAATTGTAAATGAAATTCAAATTCTTGAAACACGCAAAATTGAATTAGATGAGAAAAGAAAATATGTTGTTGAAGTTGGTACTAGTGAAGAAAAAGCAAAACAACTTCAAAGTTTATTAGAAGAAGCACGTGTTGAATATGAAGACCGTAAATCTCGTTATGATCATTGTCAAATTAACATTGAATTATTAAGTGAACAACTTTCTCAAGTTGCTATGCAATATGCAGAATACTCTCAAAAAAACAATGAAGAAAATGGCATGTTACGTCGTCTACAAAATCGTAAAGAAGTTTTGGATAATTTACTTCGAGATCCTTTTAACAGTCAAGGTGGAGTTAAATCTATCGTAGACAACGCTTCATCGTTACAAGGTGTACTTGGTGTTATTGCTCAAATCATGATTCCTACAGAAGGTTATGAAGAAGCTATTTCTGTTGCCTTAGGTGGGACCATGTATAACATTGTAACAAGTAATGAAGAGGCTGCACGTAATGCTATTAACTTCTTAAAGAAGAATCAAAGTGGACGTGCAACATTTTTACCGCTAACCGTACTTCAACCGCGCTTTATCTCAAGAGAGAATCAAATTGTATGTGAAAATACAAAGGGCTACTTAGGTGTTGCAAGTGATTTCGTTAACTGTGAAGATCGTTTTACACCTGTTAAACAAGCGTTCTTACAAAATGTTTTAGTAACTGATACATTAGAGAATGGTAATAACTTAGCTGCCTTATTGAAATACAATTACAAAATTGTAACTATCGATGGAGATGTTATTCATAAGGGTGGTTCAATGACAGGTGGTAAGTCAAAGAATAGTACATCCTTATTAACAGTAAGAAAAGAAGCAGAAGAAATCAATCAAACAATTGATTCCCAAATAGCAGCATGTGCATTAGCTGAGAAGAATCTACAAGAGACACAAAGAAAACGTGAAGAATTAGAACGTGGTCTCATGGAATCGCGTATTGGTTCAGCACAACTTGAACCAGTCGTAGATGCAAAACGTGCCAAATATGAAAAACTTAAAAATGACTATGATGTTATTCGACCAAATGGTGATAACCTAGATGGTGATGCTAATTTCGCAGATGAAGTTGTCTTAAAACTAAATGATGCTTATTCAAGTCGTGATGAAATCACAAACTCTATCCGTAGCAAACGTGAATATCGTATGAAGATGACTCAAGATGTTGATCGTAAGGAACAACAAATTCGTCAAATAAGAAAAGACTTAGAAACTGCAAGTGCTTCACAAAATGCAATTAAAATTGATCAAGCTCGTTTAGAAACTAAACTCGAAAACAACTTACAACGTTTAGCTACTGAGTATCAATTAACGTATGAATTTGCACAAACTAAGATCAGTGACAGTCATATTGAAAATGCTAAGGAAGAAGTATTACAACTTAGAAGCGAAATTGAACGTTTAGGAAATATTAACATGAATGCTCCTCAAGAATTTGAGGAAGTCAATGAACGTTATGAGTTCCTTGATAAACAAATCAAAGACTTAATTAGTAGCCGTGATAAAATTCTATCTGCAATTGATGAAATGGATCATGTTATGATCAAGCAATTCAAGGAAATGTTTGATGCCATCAATAATGAATTGAATGATACATTTAGAACATTATTCGGTGGTGGTAAAGCTAAATTAATTTTAGAAGATCCAAGCGATATATTAAATACTGGAGTTGATATCGATGTTCAACCTCCTGGTAAATCCGTTCAAAATATTCGTTTATTCTCTGGGGGAGAAAAGAGCTTAATTGCAATTTGTGTTCTCTTCTCTATCTTGAAAGTAAAACCAGTTCCACTTGTTATTTTTGATGAAGTTGAAGCAGCACTTGATCAAGGTAATGTTGAAAGATTCGCACGTTATTTAAAGAACTTTAGAGAGGATACACAATTTATTGTTGTTACTCACCGTCCTGGTACCATGCAACAATGTGAAGTGCTATATGGTGTAACAATGCAAAAACAAGGTGTATCACAAATGTTACGCGTTGAACTTAAAGATGCTATTGATATGGCAGACAAACAGGAAGAAGTAAAAGCATGAGTTTCTTAGATACTTTAAAAGAAAAATTTAAAAAACGTGATGATCAAGCTGTATATTTAAGTGGATTTAAAAAAACAAAAGATTCAATGGGCCAAAAATTAAATGACATGGCCTATAAATACAAAGGTATCAATGATGAGTTCCTCGAAGAACTCACCATTGTCCTTCTTGAAAGTGATGTAGGAATTGAAACTGCTGATGAAATTTGCGAACGTCTTAAAGCTAAAGGAAGTCAATACAGTACAGTAACGTTTCGTTATGCAATGAGTTTCTTGATGGAAATACTTCAAGACTTATATAATGAAACTCCAAGTCCTGAATTATCTTATTCCAATGAAATTAATGTTATCTTCTTAGTGGGTGTAAATGGAAGTGGTAAGACCACTTCATGTGCCAAACTAATTCGCTACTTTCAAAACCAAGGCAAAACAGTTGGAGTTGTTGCGGCTGATACATTTAGAGCTGGAGCAATTGATCAATTAGCTCGTTGGGCAGATAAATTAGGTGTTACTTGTATCAAAGGTAAAGAACAAAGTGATCCAAGTAGCGTACTTGTAGATGGTTGTCGTTGGGCAAAAGAAAATAAAGTTGATATCCTTCTTTGCGATACTGCAGGACGTTTACAAAACAAACAAAATCTTATGAATGAATTAGCGAAGATGCATCGTGTTGTCGGTAAAGAAATAGAAGGGGCACCTCATCATGTATGGTTAGTGCTTGATTCTACAACAGGACAAAATGGTTTATCTCAAGCAAAAATTTTCCAAGAAGCAACAGATGTATCTGGCATTATTCTTTCTAAAATGGATGGTACTGCAAAAGGGGGTATTGTCTTAGCAATAAAGAATATTCTTCACATACCTGTTTACTTTATCGGTTTAGGTGAAAAAGAAACTGACTTAAGACCTTTTGACCTTGACTCATATTTGTATAGTATATCGGAAGGTATACAACATGTTCAATAAGAAAGAACAGATGAATTACTACTTAGATTTCTATGAAAGCTTATTAACAAAGAAGCAACAAGAAATTTGCAATTATTACTTTAGAGAAGATTACTCTATTACGGAGATTGCAGAGATTGAAGAAATCAGTAGAGCTGGAGTTCATGACAGTTTAAAAAGAAGTGAAGTTCTATTAGAAGAATTTGAATCAAAATTACATTGCTATGAATCTTTTTCCAAGAGAATGGAATACTATAACAAAATTAAAGAATACAATCATGATGAAATAAACAAGATTGTAGATATGTGCATAGAAAGCGAATAATGGGAGGAAAATATGAGTAAAATTATTTCTGTAAATGCGGGTTCGTCATCACTAAAGTTTCAATTATTTGAAATGCCAAGTGAAACTGTTTTAACTTCAGGTATTGCTGAAAGAATTGGTTTGGATGAAGGAGTTTTCACAATTAAAGTAAATGGTGAAAAACATACTAAAAAACTACCAATTCCTACGCACAATGAAGCTGTTGCCTTATTGTTAGAATCATTAATTGAATTTGGTGTTGTAAAAGATTTAAATGAAATTAATGGTGCTGGTCACCGTGTTGTTCAAGGTGGAGACTACTTTGATCAATCTGTAAAAGTAACTGAAGAAAATACTGCAATCGTTGAAAAATTAGCAGAATTAGCTCCATTACACAATACAGCTAATTTAATTGGATATAAAGCATTTGCCAAAGCATTACCAAACATTGAACATATCTTTGTATTTGATACTGCATTCCATACAACAATGGCACCTGCTGCATTTATGTATCCAGTTCCTTATGAATGGTATACAGATTACAAAGTACGTCGTTATGGTGCACATGGAACTTCTCATCAATATGTTGCAGAACGTACTGCAGAATTATTAGGAAAAGATGTTAAAGATGTAAATATCATTACATGCCACTTAGGTAATGGTGCATCAATTACAGCGATTGAACATGGTAAGTGTGTTAATACTTCAATGGGATTCACACCTCTTGCTGGAGTTATGATGGGTACTCGTTGTGGTGATATTGACCCAGCGATCGTTACATATATGCAAAATAAAGCAAACTTATCTGCAGATGAAATCAACAATATTTTAAATAAAAAATCAGGTATGTTAGGTATATCAGGTATTTCAAGTGATGCTCGTGATATCGAAGACGCTGTAGCTAGAGGCGATGAAAGAGCTAAATTAACACATGAAATTTATGTCAATCGTGTAGTTAATGTTGTAGGTGGTTACTTCATGCAAATGGGTAGCGTTGATGCTGTTGCATTTACTGCAGGACTTGGTGAAAATGATACACTTATTCGTGAATTAATCTGTAAAGGATTAGAAAAAGGTCTAGGTCTATCGATAGATTATGAACTAAATAGTAAAATCCGTGGTAAAGAAATTGCTATTTCTAAACCTGATTCAAAAACTGCAGTATGGGTTGTTCCAACTAATGAAGAACTTGTAATTGCACGCGATACAGTTAAGATCTTAGGTCTATAAAAATGAAAAGCATATTCCAAGAAACACTTGAACAATTTAATATCGTCACCATTTTCCGCCATGAGAATCCTGATATGGATGCTTTAGGCAGTCAATTGGGACTTGGTAATTGGATTAATGAAAATTATCCTGATAAACAAGTTTTCTTATGCGGATATGACTTTGGTAGACATCAAGAATTAAGTTCAAAAGAACCAGTCAGTTTAGAGATAATTGAAAATAGTTTAGCTATCATTTTAGATACTGCAAATAGTGCACGTGTTGATGATGAACGCTTCAAACTTGCAAAGAAAACTATGCGTATTGATCATCATCCATATGTTGAAAGATTCGCAGATGTTGAAATTATTGTCGTTGAGGATGCTGCAACATGCCAACTTCTTGGTGAGTTATTCATCGAAATTGGATTGGAAACAATATCCCTTAAAACTGCAGAATATTTATATCAAGGTATATTAACTGACACATTGTGCTTTAGGACAAATAATACAACACCAAAAACGTTGTCTATAGCCTCACAAATCGCAAGTAGAGGAATTAATATATCAAAGATAAATCAAAAAGTATTTGATATTGATATAGATACATTCAATTACATTAGCTTGCTTCGAAACAAGGTTAAAACAAGAGGAGGGGTTGCCTATGCAATCATAACTCAAAATGACCTACAACCTTTCACAATTTCAATTAATCAAGCAAGAGAGTATGTTTCTGAGCTCGGTAACGTAAAAGATTATTTAGTTTGGTGTATATTTACTCAAGATGAAGAAAATCCAAATGTATACAAAGGATCATTACGATCTAAAGATATAGCAATTAATGATATTGCTTCCCGTTACAACGGTGGCGGACATAAAAATGCATGTGGAGTAAAGAATTTAACTATTGAACAAGTTAATCAATTAATTAAAGATCTTGAGGAAATGTTATAACTTGTGATGTACTTCACAAGCAAAGGTGAAAATTAGATAAAATGTACTTATTCTATTGTATAAGTACTACTATAAATGATAAAATGTTAAATGGAGATGGAGGTATTTCATATGGAAATCACAAACAAAAAAGTATTAGCAGATTTAATTGCTGAAAAGAATGGCATGACTAAAAAAGCTGCAACTGAAACTTTAGACTTAGTATTTGACACTATTGCAGAAACTTTAAAAAATGGTGGTAAAGTTGATATTAGCGGATTTGGTAAATTTGAAGTTAAACAAAGACCAGAACGTAAAGGTATTAACCCAGCTACTAAAGAAGCAATAACAATTGCTGCTAGCAAAGCTCCTGGATTTAAAGCTGCAAAAGCTCTTAAAGACATCGTTAAATAGTTCAAACAAAAAGAGAAGAAATTCTCTTTTTTTTATATTCATATCCTTGTAGTTTAATTCGAGTAAGAGAGATGTCTATCAAATGAAATCTCAAATCACTACAGAAGGTATGACAATTACAAATAATATGAAAAAAACTAAGGAAAACCTTAGTTCTAGATCAAAATCAATCAATATATCGATTATTCCATTTACTTCGCATAATGTTTGTTATACGATTATTTTGGATGTATTTATAATTGGGTAGATTTAAACCATCCCCCCTGTTGAATTCATTAATTTAATTATAGTAGTTAATCTATTAAAATTCAACAATACTTACATTCGTAATTATCTATCTAATCGTACTGAATCATAGAATTTATTAAGATATTATTTTCTAAATTTGCACAACACTTACTATATCTCCCCCACCATCAAACAAAATTTATATCAAAGGGGCATTGGGTTAAAAAAAGCACTGCTTATAACCTAAAAAGTTATTAACAGTGCTCATATTGATTTAATTCAAGTTATCTAAGAATGAATCACCATTCTCTGGCATTTCAACATTGAAGTTTTCTGCAATAGTTGCTCCAATATCAGCAAATGATTGACCTTGTCTTACAAGACCTGAGCCAGTCATTTTTTTACTATAGGCAACTACTGGGATCATTTCACGAGTATGATCAGTACCATGATGTGTTGGATCATTGCCATGGTCTGCAGTACAGATTACTAAATCATCTTCATTCATCGTTTCAATTAGTTTACCTAAAAGAACATCAAAGTCTTCTAACTCTTTTGCATAACCTTGAGGATTTCTACGATGTCCCCATTTTGCATCAAAGTCTACTAAATTCACAAAACATAATCCATTGAAAGGTTTTTCAGCAATTTCAATAGTTTGCTCCATACCATGTATACTGCTTTGTGATTTATGAGATTCAGTAATTCCTTCACCAACGAAGATATCATTGATTTTGCCTACACTGATAACATCAAAGTTATGATCCTTTAGTGAATTTAATACTGTATTTGCGAATGGTTTTAATGCTAAGTCATGACGATTTGGGGTACGTTGGAAATTACCAGCTCTATCTCCTACAAAAGGACGTGCTATAACTCTACCTACTTTCCATTCAGGTTTCATTGTAATTTCTCTCGCAATTTCGCAACAACGATATAATTCATCTAATCCGAATGTTTCTTCATGAGCAGCAATTTGAAGCACAGAGTCAGCTGAAGTATACACAATCATTTCTCCTGTTTGCATATGTCTTTCACCTAATTCATCTAGAATTTCAGTACCACTTGCTGATTTGTTACCAATGACTTTATGTCCCGTTTTTTCTTCTAATTCTTTAATTAATTCATCTGGGAATCCTGTCTCAGTAAAAGTTTGGAATGGAGTATCAATATAAAGTCCCATCATTTCCCAATGTCCTGTCATTGTATCTTTACCAACACTTTTTTCAAGTAATTTCGTGTAGTAGCCTAATGGTGCATCTACTGGATCAACACCTTTAATTTGATGAAGATTACCGAATCCTAATTTTTGCATGATTGGCATTTTTAAACCACCTACTGCATCTGCAGTATGGCCAATTGTATCTGCACCCTCATCATCATATTTCTTAGCATCAGGCATAGCACCTGCTCCTACTGAATCCATTACCACTACGAATATTCTATTATATTTCATCATCATTATCTCCTTCTCTATTACCTGGATGAAACTTTGCATAACTTTGTTTTAAACGATTTTCTTGTACATGAGTATAAATCTCAGTAGTTTGTATATTACTATGACCTAATAACTCTTGTATTGACCTTAAATCTGCATCACCTTGTAATAGGTGTGTTGCAAAACTATGTCTTAATTTATGGGGTGTTACATGCTTTTTAAACCCCAATTCATTACACTTATATCTTAACACACTTTCTACATATTCAGTCGTTACGTGCTTCCCAAAATGGTTCACAAAGAAGAGATTTGACCCCTTCTTGTTCCATACAGGACGAACTGTATCGAAATACCTCAGTAATACATTTCTTGAGATATCAGGTATAGGCACAATTCTTTCTTTATCCCCTTTTCCCAATACACGTACAATGTTCGTATTTAAATCCACACGACTCAACGTTAGAGTTACTGCCTCACTTACACGTAATCCACAAGCGTAGATAAATTCCAATAATGCATGTTGGAAACATTCATTTGGCACTTCATCATTGAACGAATTCATGAGTAAATTAATTTCATCGATTGTACAATAAATCGGTAATGATTTCTTACCTCTTCTTACTTCTAAGTTTAAAGCGGGATTTTTAAAATCATATTTAAAATTCAAGAATTGATGGAAACTTCGAATTGAACAACTTTTTCGTGCTATTGTACTTCGTTCATATTTATCTAATGAAGTAATGTAAGTTTCGATATCTCGATACTTTACTTTTTCGATATCGTCAAAATTTTTCTCTTTTAAAAAATCAAGATAAGCTGTCACATCAATTAAATAATTCTTTACCGTACGACTTGCTTTAGGATCTCTATTTTCAATTTCCATTCGATATTCTTTAAAAGCTTTATTTAAGTCCATGATTATCCCTTCTTCTTCAGTAAAGAAGATGCTGATTTTAAAATTGGTTTAGATACTGATTTATTAAGTTCTTTAATCAGTTGATCTGTTTTTGACAATTCATATAAAGAAGAATCTTGTGTAAATAAATTAATCTGTATTTGAACATCTTCTTTGTATTTTAAATTACTTACCCCTACTCCAACTAATCGAACAGGTATATCCTCTACATTCTCATCAAATAAATCCAGTGCATGTTGAAATATCTCATCACCATTATTAATGTATTCACTTATTTTTTTAGATCGATTACTTGTTGAAAAATCAAAGTACTTAATCGTAATTGAAATTAAATTACCTACCTTGCTCTCTGCTTGCAAACGAGTACTGAGACGCTTAGAGAGTTGATAGAACGAACTTTTAAGCTCATCATAATCTGTTAAATCATTTGCGAATGTTGTTGATTGAGACATTGTTTTCACATCCCATTCGCAAAGAATCTCACTATCATCAAATCCATTAGCGCGTTGAATAACAGAGTCGGTATTCTTTCCAAATACATTACGTAATTGTTCAATATTTTTAGGTTGTGCTAAATCACCAATTGTATGGATTCCCATCTCATGAAGGATAGGTGCTGTTTTTTTACCAACACCACGCATATCATCTATTTTAAGTGGCCATAATTTCGTTGGAACTTCTTGTATACGTAATACAGTTATACCCATAGGTTTTTTCATATCACTCGCCATTTTCGCGAGAAATTTATTAGGAGCAACACCAATTGAACATTTTAATCCAATATCATTTAAAAGTTCTGTTTGGATTTGCCATGCTAAATCCATTGGACGTTTAAACTTGGTAACAGCTTCACTCATATCTGCGTAACATTCATCAATACTAGCTTGCTCAATAATCTTCGTATATTTTTTAATCGTATCGATAAACTTAATTGATAATTCTTGATAAAAAGAAGAATGTCCATTCACTAAAATTAAATCAGGACACAGTTGTAAGGCCATAGCAGTCGGCATAGCAGAATTAACACCAAATTGTCTAGCTTCATAGGATGCTGTTGATATAACACCTCTACGGCTATGACCTGCAACTGCTATTGGTTTACCTTTTAAACTTGGATTAAGTAAAACTTCAGCGGATGCAAAAAACGAATTCAAGTCGATATGATAAATTACTTTACCCATTACACATCACTTGACTTTTCAAGTACAATTCTTTTGCTGCTTCTAAACTTGCATTCGTTATATCGCCACTCGCAATTAGTGCTAATTGTTCAATCTTATCTTCTTCATTTAGCATGATGACTTCTGTATCAGTTGATTTTTTATCTTGATTTTTTTGCACATGATAATGATGTGCAGCACATGAAGCAACAGGTGCAAGATGAGTAACTGAGAACACTTGTGTTTCTTTTGATAATTCTCTCATTTTTAAACCAATTGATGTTGCTACAGGTCCACTGACTCCACTATCAATTTCATCAAAAATAACTGTTTGAATACCTTGTAATGATGTAAATATTGTCTTAAGCCCTAACATCAAACGACTTAACTCTCCTCCAGATGCTACTTTTGCAAGTGGTTTTAATGATTCTCCGGGATTCATTGATATCATAAACTCAACTTGATCTAATCCAGTCTTTGAAGGATTTCCTACTTGTATATCCGTTTTAAATTCAGCATTAGGTAACATCAAATCTTTCAAATGTTTTTTGATGTCTTTATCCAATTGTAGTGCTGACTTCTTACGTTTTTCACTTAATTCTAAAGCAACATTGTTGAATGCCTCATAACTCTGTTGAACTTCTTTTTCCATTTTATCCAGTACTTCTTGGCGATTTACAATACGGTCAATTTTGCTTTGTATTTCAGTTTTATTATTTAATACATCTTGAATGGTATGACCATATTTATGTTTCAATCGTTGTATTTCAAATAGTCTTTCTTGAATAGCATCAATATCAATATCATTTGTTTCTAAACTACCAAAATATTTCTTAAATGTATCAAATGATTCTTCTAGTTCATAGTAACTACTCGATGTATGTTCTAATAAGTTACTTAATTGTTCACTTCCATTTAATGATTCTAGTACTTTCTTAATTTCGTAAAGTTGAGGTTGTACTTGTTCATCATAAATTTCAAGAACTCTTGTGTATTTTTCTAGATTCTTTGAAATTGATTGATACATCTTTTCTTGATTTATGAGTTCTTCATCTTCATTTAAAACTAGATTTGCTTTCTCAATTTCTTCAACTTGAAAAGTGAAATACTCTAAATCATTTTCATTGTAATCTTCTTGTTTAGCGCGTTCTAATTCATTATTCAAAGCAGCATATTCTTTATACTTTGTTGAAACTTCTTCCACTAACTTTGTATCATGCATATATTGATCCAACAAACGAATATGAAAGTTCTTATTCAACAAGTATTGGTTATCATGTTGACTATGAATATCAATTTCATTTTGAAGAATTTGTTTTAATAAATTTAAGGTCACAATACGGTAGTTAATTTTAGCTGTACTTTTTCCATCACTTTTAATCTCTCTCGATATTACAACCTCATCTAACTGATCAAAGCCTTCATTTTCAAGAATAGCCATAGCATCTTTATTTTTTGATAAGTCAAAAATACCCTCAACAAGAGCACTTTCTTTATCGTGCTTTATCATGGAAGAACTAGCACGTTCAGCAAGTAACAAGCTAATCGCATCAATCAATAAAGATTTACCTGCACCAGTCTCTCCTGTAAAAGCACTAAAACCCGACTCAAAGTCGAGTTGTATTTGATCAAATAAAACAAAATCTTTAATAAATAGGTGTTTAATCATAAATCCCCCTTATTTTATAAGTTCGTCTATCGTGTCAAAAAGTGTTTCAATATCTACTCCTGCATCTTTTCTAATTTGATTTAGTGATCCATGAGGAATGTATTCATCATGGATACCAATACGATGCAATTTTATTTGGACATTGTGATCACATCCCCATTCAAGAATACTTGTTGCTAAACCACCTTCCAACATATCCGTTTCATAAACGATTATCGGTAATTTACTACTAGCGATTTTTAACAACATTTCTTCATCAATTGGTTTAAAGAATCGACAATTTACAACCTCTACTGGTAATCCATTGCTACAAATCTTCGTTAATACTTTATCAACTTCTGGTCCATAAGTCATTACAATACAGCGAGTTATGTCTGACTCATTAAATTTCGTCCAAGTACCAATTTTTATTGGATCTGCAGATGAAATTGGTGAATAACATTCGCTACCACGAGGATAACGTATAGCAAGTGGATGTTTTTGCGCAAATGCAGCAACTAATAATTGTTGTGCTTCATCGCCATCTTTAGGCTGACATATGATGAGATTAGGTATTGATTTCAACATGGATATATCAAATACACCATGATGTGTAGCACCATCTTCCCCAACAAGTCCTGCACGATCAATTCCAATGACCACAGGTAAATCCATGCGACAAATATCATGATTAATTTGATCATAAGCACGTTGTAGAAAAGAAGAATAAATACATAAGAATGGCCGTTTGCCAGTAATCGCAAGTCCTGCTGCAAAAGTGGTCGCATGCTCTTCCGCTATACCACAATCAAAACTCCGTGTAGGATATGCTGCAAAGAATTTCTCAAGTTTACTTCCTGTTATCATCGCAGGAGTAATTGCTACAATATCCTCATTTGTTTTTGCTATACGACATAAAGTTTCTGAAATTATTTCTGACCAAGATAGTTTTCCTTGCGGTGTTGAACTCAAAGATTTACCCGTTAATACATCAAATGGTCCTACTCCATGCCAACTTCCTAATTTATCATTTTCACAAGGTTTATACCCCTTGCCTTTTCGAGTTAATACATGAACAACGACTGGTCCTTCATGTTGTTTTGCAGCTTCAAGAATATGAATTAAGTCTTTCATATTATGGCCATCTACAGGTCCTAAATATTCCAATCCAAATTCCCCAAATAAGCCACTTTCAACAACTGAATCTTTTAATTTATCTTTGATTGCACTCATACCTGCAAGAAGTGTCTTCCCTGCTTCATTTTTCTTTAATATACTCTTCATATCTGTTTTAAAACTAGTATATGGTTTTGATGTTCTTAATTTTGAAAACCCATTCGTTAAAGCACCCACATTTTGTGAGATAGACATATTGTTATCATTAAAAATAATAATCATATTCTTATTTTCAGATCCGATTTGATTTAATGCTTCAAGTGACATTCCCGAAACTATACTACCATCACCAACAACAGGAACTACAAAATAATTCGAGTTATCTAAATCACGTGCCACAGCCATACCTAATGCCGCACTAAGAACTGTTGAGCTATGACCCGCTTCCCAACAATCATATTCACTCTCTTCTCTTTTTTGAAAACCCGATATACCTTTGTATTGTCTTAAAGTAGAAAAATCTTTTGCTCTTCCCGTTAAAATCTTATGAATATAGCTTTGATGTCCAACATCAAATAATATTTTATCTTCTGGACTGTTAAACACTTTATGCAACGCAATCGTAAGTTCAACAACTCCTAAATTGCTTGATAAGTGACCACCTGTCTTTGAAACGGAATCAATAAGAAAAGCACGAATATCATTCGCTAAACTATTACATTCCTTAATTGACATATCTTTTAGAAAAAGTGGATTTTGTATTTCTTTGATATCCATTCAGCGCCTCCTACATTTGACGATTACGAATGTCTTCAAGTAATTGAATTAAATTTCCTGATTTCAATTCCAATGAATTAATCATTTCGATTACTTCGTCAAAATGTTTCGTAAGTACCCTATTCGCTTCTTCTATCCCTAACAAACTAACACTAGTAGCCTTATGGTTTTCTACATCACTATTACTCTTACCAAGTTCTTGACTGGTTTTAGTAATGTCTAAAATATCATCTTGTATTTGAAAAGCAAGTCCAAGACGCTCCCCAATTTCTTTCCATAGGTTACAATGAATCTTATCATCAGCTAAAACAGATGCCATCATAAATGCAGCTGCAAATAGCTTACCCGTTTTATTACGATGTAAACATTCTAACTCTTCCCACGTTACTTCTTTATTTTCATAATTCAGGTCTAATGCTTGTCCTAAAATCATACCATTGATTCCAGCACAACTCGCAAGAATTTCAACACATTTAATTTTTTGATCATCACGACAATTTGCTTGACTGATTACATAAAATGCTTCAGTATTCAATCCATCACCTGCGAGAATAGCCGTCGCTTCATCAAATTGTACATGACAGGTATTTCTACCTCTTCTTAAAATATCATCATCCATTGCAGGTAAATCATCATGTATTAATGAATACGTATGAATCATTTCTAAAGCACATGCAAAAGGTATACCCACTGTTTCATCAACACCATATGCTTTACACGTTTCAAACAAAAGTAAAGGTCTTAATCGTTTACCACCTGCAAGTAAAGAATAATTCATTGCATCTAATACTTTTGAAGATTCACAATTCTCTAACGCTTTTTCAAGTTCAAGTTCTATGAGTTTCATTCTTCTACCTTCTTACTCGCTAAGTCATCAATCTTCTTCTCAAATCCCTTGAGTTGTTGATCACATTCTTTTACAAGAGCTAATCCTTCTTCAAATAACTTGATTGTATCATCCAAAGGTTGATCATTCTTTTCAAGTAGTTCTACAATATCATTTAATCTTTCCATAGATTGTTCAAATGTCTTCTTAGTTGCCATTGTTTGTCTCCTTTCGGTTAACCCGTGTAATTATTTCTCCATCGGTTAATCTTATTTTCACTTCATCATCCATCTTCACTTGTGAAACAGAAGTAATAATACCTGAAGTAGTTGATGCAATTGCATATCCTCTTTTTAAAACATTAAGTGGTGAATAAGCATCCAACAAATGAATCATACTCGCCATGTTTTTCTTTTCTCGTTGTATACGTTCTATTACATTTTGATTCATTTGTTGCGTATAATGTCCCAAATCAATTTCAACTTGATGCAATCTCTTTGACACAAGTGTTTTAAACGCTTGTGAAATTTGATCAAGTTCGATTCGTTTCTTTTGAGATATAAATGTTGAAACCTGTAACCGATTGGATGCATAATCCAACTTCATTTGTCGTTGATCAACAAGTGATTTAGGAATTTGATACCAGGGCATGTTCTTGAATCGATCAAGCCTAGCTCTTTCAAATTCAACATCACTTCTACTTTGTTTAATTAATGTTTGTTTGATAAGTGCTAAAGTTTGTATAACCTCATCTTTATCTGGTGTTGCGAGTTCGCAAGCACCGGTCGGTGTTGGTGCTCGACAATCTGATACATAATCAACAATTGTGGTGTCCACTTCATGACCAACACCTGTAATAATTGGAATCGAATAATTATAAATACATTTTGCGAGATTTTCATCATTGAAAGCCCAAAGATCTTCAATAGATCCTCCACCCCGCACCAATAACACAACATCCACATCTTTTGATTCCATTTGTCTTAATGCTTCGATAATTTGTTGACTAGCTGCCTCTCCTTGCACTAAAGTATTAATTTCAATGAGCTTTGCTATGGGCCAACGGCGATACAGTGTAGAGACAACATCTTCTCTTGCCGCTGTATTCTTTCCTGTAATTAATCCAATTCGCATTGGATATTTAGGAATACTTACTTTGTGATTTTCATCAAAATATCCCTCTTCAAATAACTTCTTTTTCAAAAGTTCAAATTGAATATGTAAATCTCCAATACCATCTAACTTAATTCCAGTAACATACAGTTGCAGTTGTCCGCTTGATTCAAATACTGAAGTATTCGCTTGAACAATGACTTGATCACCGTCTTTAGGAAGGTATTTACTACGAGAAGCACTCGATGCAAACATCACACAACTTAAGCGTGATGCTTCATCTTTTATTGTAAAATACCAATGTCCACTACGATGATGTACAAAGTTACTAATTTCCCCACAAACTAGGATACGTTGTAAATAGTTATCTTGATCAATCTTTGATTTCAAGTAACTGACAAGTGTACTAACTTTTACAACAGCCTGACTCATAGTCTGTCCAATACTCCGTTGATTAGTTTATACGCATTATCATCCCCGTATTTTTTCGCAAGTAAAACAGCTTCATTGATAATAACTGGAGTCTCTGCAATTTGACGGTCAAATTCTGTACAGGCAATTAATAAAATTGCTTGTTCAATGTAACCTAAACGATCAAATGTCCACTCATCCAATACATTATTAATGTAACCAATATAACGCTCTTTATTTTCAAAACTATTAAAAATCAGTGTTTGTGAAAACTCACTGACTTCCTTAACTGGTACTAGGTAAATATCCTCTACAATCCCTGATAAATCTCGATGAGTTAATAACTCTTGGTAAAGACAAATCATTGATTTTTCTCTTTCAATATGACGATCCATTTTAGTCCTCCATGCATGTCTATTTTACCATGAAAACGCGAAGTATTATACACCTATTTCTTGTGAATCATCACATATTGTTGCATAGTATTTGTTAAAAGTTTATCATTATATTTAAAGTTGAAAGGAGTGCGGCTATGAGAAGAAAAATTACCCTCAAAAACAGCTACAATCATTTCATGACAATTACTCGTCATAAAATCAAAGTTACTCGCCTTTGTTTCAAGATGGGGCTATATAAACAAGGTTTATTACATGATTTATCTAAGTATAGTTGGGTTGAGTTTTCCAGCGGTGCCCGTTATTATCAAGGATATCGCTCACCAATTGATGCAGAAAAGGAAGATATTGGCTATTCTTTAGGTTGGTTGCACCATAAGGGAAAAAATAAACATCACTGGGAGTATTGGCTCGATAAGAACAAGACTGGGGTATTCCCTATTGAAGTTCCATTTAATTATGTACAAGAGATGATATGTGATCGAATTGCTGCTTGTATGATTTATAAAGGTAAGGACTACACACAAAGCACTGCTTATGATTACTTTATGAATGGAACCGACCGACTATATATGCACCCAAATACCGCAAAGAAAATCGAAGAATTATTAACACTAGTCAAAGAATACTCTCTTGATGAAGCATTTAAAAAGATAAAAAATATGAGAAATGATGAATATTAGAATTAGTCATGAACAAAATAAATCAAATTATTATCATAATAAACAAAAGAAAACGATTATGGTTATCCCATAATCGAATTAAACTAAACAAATTAATATTCAAACCCGTTATTCAAAGAAGCGGGTTTTTATATGATTGAGCGAAGATATTGAATCCAACAACTTAATTCATCCATGTTGAATGATATAAGAGCATTTTGGTATAAAGTATAAACTTCTAAATTTCTTTTTTTAAGAAGTTCCAAGGATTTCTTTGGACCAAAATAGTATTCACCAATACAATCAAAATATATTTTCAAACTATCCACAAGAACCCAGTGCCAACGATAAAAACCTTCAGCATCATTTCTTTTCGCTCTTTCAAGCATCTTTTCACACCATGTAACCAAATGTTCTAACTCCTGTTTATCTACTTTGGGAAAGTTATCAATGTATTCAAGCACTTTTTGTTTCATCATAGTTGCATACCCATTTTTATCTAAAATAACATTACCATCAAATATCATCACAAAGTCTTCAGGATTAAACTTAAGTTTCAGCTCATCTAGTTGATAAATAAAAACATCCAACAATGTATTATCGACAATGGAATTATCGTAAGGAACACAAGTTTCTTTTGTGACAACCAAAGCATCAAAGTCACTATTACTATCCTGTGTATTATTCGCAAAAGAACCATAAACAATAATGGCTTCAGGATTATATTTATCATTTAAATATTGGATAATTTTCTCCACATTAATACCTCTTTATACACTTAAACTATATTGTGCTAAATTCCATACCTCATCCACCACATCTTCGTAAAACTCGCGTTCATGGCATACCAATAAAATTGATCCTTTGTATTCTTTCAATGCTTTTTTTAGTTCATCTTTTGCATCTTGATCCAAGTGATTGGTAGGTTCATCTAATACTAAAATATTACAAGGACGATTTAAAATTTTACATAATCTAAGCTTCGCTTGTTCACCACCTGACAAAACATTGACCTTACTTTCAATTTGTTCTGTTGTTAATCCACATCGAGCTAATGCACTACGAATTTCATATTGAGTATACGCAGGAAAATCATCCCATAAATCATCAATACATGACTTTGTCGATTTTGGCGCTTCTTGTTCAAAGTACCCTACTTCAAGATTATCACCTAAGTGTGTATTGCCGGAAATTGCAGGTATAATGCCTAAGAAACTTTTTAATAATGTAGATTTCCCTAATCCATTTGCACCAATCACAGCTATTTTCTTACCTTTTTCCAGTATTAAATTCATTGGAATCGATAACGCTGAATCATATCCTATTACTAAATCTGTCGCTTCAAATATGTTTTTACCTGGTGTTTTACCCATCATAAAATTAAATGTTGGTTTTGGTTTTTCACCTTTCAGTGTAATACGTTCCATTTTATCAAGTTTTTTCGCTCTAGAATTTGCCATACCTCGTGTTGCAACTCTAGCTTTATTACGTGCAACAAAATCTTCTAACTTTTCAATTTCTTTTTGTTGCCTTTCATAGGCTGCTTCTAATTGTTTTTGATTGATTTCATAAATACGTTCAAATTCATCATAATTACCCACATATCGTGTCAAACTACAATTATCTACATGATAAATAATATTTACTACATCATTTAAAAAAGGAATGTCATGTGAGATTAAAATGAATGCATTTTCATAGTTTCTTAAATAGTTTTTTAACCAATCAATATGTTCTTCATCTAAATAGTTTGTTGGTTCATCCAAGAGTAATATATCCGGTTTCTCTAAAAGTAGTTTCCCCAATAAAACTTTACTTCTTTGTCCACCACTCAATTCATTTACAAATTTATCTAACCCAATATCATTTAGACCTATCGCATTTGCGACTTCTTCTACTTTCGCATCGATTAGATAAAAATCGTGATGTTCCATGATATCTTGCATCTCTCCGATTTCTTCTAACATTTGAGTCATTTCATCTTCTGTACAATCGCTCATTTTCATGTAATAGTCATTAATTTTAGCTTCCATATCAAATAAGTAATCATAAGCTTTCTTCAAAGTATCACGAATGGTATTTCCTTCATGTAGACTCGCATTTTGATCTAAATATCCAACACTGACTTTACTACTCCATACTATTTTACCCTCATCTGGATCCAATGTATTCGTAATGATTTTCATAAAGGTACTCTTGCCTTCACCATTTGCACCAATTAAACCGATATGTTCTCCCGCTAATAGTCGAAAAGAAACATCTTCAAATATCTCTCGTCCACCATAGCTATGGGTTAAATTTTCTACTGATAATATGCTCATAAAATCTCTCCATTTCCTATATAGTTTACACAATGAAATAAGCTAAAACAAGTCAATATTATAAAACATACTGACTTGCTTAATTACTTTTTAAGAGTATTTCTACTATTTCTGGTGAATCATTTACTCGTAAAGGAAATGAACTTCTTCCCAATCCCTTACTAATAATCATAACTGTGTTCTCTTTTACAAACAATCCAGCATCATATTTGGGAAAGAATCCTTGATGAGGTGCAATCACACCCCCAACAAACGGAATCCGTATTTGACCTCCATGGGTATGACCACACAATACTAAATTAATTTTATGTTCCACAAAAGTTTCAAAGAATTCTGGGCGATGAATTAGTAAAATAGTATAGCTATCATCGGTTTTTAATTTCTCTAATTCTTGTAAAACTGCTACGTTCTCTGCGTGATATCCATTATTCTTTGATATGAAATGCGGATCATCTATACCCATCAACTCAATTGATTCACTCTCTCTTTGAAATTTAACACTTTGATTTCTTAATACAGTAACACCAATTTCCTTTAATTTAGCTTCAAATTCAGGATATATAGAAACACGATATTCATGATTTCCATTTACGTAATACGTCGGTGCTATTTTAACTAATTGTTGAGCTACTTGTATTGCTTCATTGATATCTGTTCGTCTTGAATCAATCATATCTCCACTTATAAATATTACATCTGGTTTAGTTACCTTTACTTGGTCATAAAATTTTGTTGTATTACAATAAGCTTCATTGTGTATATCTGTAAGTAATGTAATACGAAAATCATCAAATGATTTTGGTAACTCGTGTTTTTGTATAACGTATTTTGTAATTTGTATTCGATGGTTATTCACGATGGATACAATCAAAATGATACTCATTGCAATTATGATTCCAACTAATAAATAGATCATATTCATCCTCTCTTTCTTTCCTAATACTACTTGATATGCAAACAAAAAGAAAGATGCGGTTATTTACCGCATCCACAATCTTCACATTCATCATCGCCACAGCCACAATCGTCGCCATCGCAACCACAATCTTCGCCATGACAACCTTCACCACCACAGCTACCATTACATCCACCATGTGACATTTGTTTTTCATACACAAGGGTATCGATTACTGTACATTCAATTTCAATTTTAGCTCCTTTTGGAAGTGCTGCAACTTGAACTGTTGAACGAGCTGGGAATGGTTCATTGAAGTAAACTGCATAAATTTGATTCATTGCATCAAATTCAGATAAGTCTGTCATAAATACAGTTGTTTTTACAACATGACGAGTTTCAAGATTCATTTCTGCAAGTACTGCTTCAATGTTCTTTAAAACTTGTTGAGTTTGTTCTTGAATTCCTCCTGGAACAATTTCACCAGTTGAAGGATCCATTGGAATTTGGCCTGATAAATAAACGAAATCTCCTAGCTTAATAGCTTGAGAATAAGGTCCTAGTGCTTTAGGTGCATTAGGAGATGAAATAGCTTGAGTAAACATGATACTCCTCCTTTATATTAATAGAAATCTGTTCTTGAATCATCTGTATCTTCTTGATAGTAATCAGATTCAAGTTGTTGCATCTTGTGCGCATGGTGCTTCACAAAGATTGAATATGTGATAAATAAACCATACAAAAGTGTAACAATTAAAAAGGCTACCGACAAAAAATCATTAATGTTTTCTATCATAATCCTCACCTCTCCTTGATATTATATGAAATCTCAAATCGTTTGTCTAATATAACACATTATAATACTTTTTTTAGTCTTGTCACTAGTATTGGAATAAGAACCAATTGGAATACAATGGCTACTGCCCCTGAAACAAAATTAGAAGTAAGTAGTGTCCACCATTGATTCATGGATGTAAAGCCCAATAATAGACTTTGTACTATGGAGAACATCACTCTACCTGATACAATGGCTAAAATCAAAGCAAAATAAACATTCATTTTTTTTGATAGTAATCCACTCATTAACCCATATGTACCAATTTCAAATGCCATTGATACTCCCATTGGAACAAGTGGTGGCATAGCTGTAAGAATACTACTTAATAAAGGTAGAATAACTCCTACTAGTAACCCATAAGGTCCCCCGAGTAGAAATCCTGCGAAAAATGCAGGCAAATGTAATGGCGATAATAATTTCGAAACCTCCGGTCCAAATAAATGGAATACCTTTGGTAATACAAGACCGATCGCAAGTAATACTGCCGCAATCGCTATTTTTTTTGTTGTTTTATTCATGTTCTAACCAATCTTCTCCTTTGATGACTTCTACCGGACTTAGTCCTGGATAATCCAACTGTCTTAAGACTTCATAAACACAAATCGCAACACAATTTGATAGATTTAGACTTCTCGCATCTTCTACCATAGGTAGACGCGCACAATATGCTAAATGATGTTTTAAAATTTCTTTAGGGATTCCTGTGCTTTCTTTACCAAAAACAAGATAAATATCCCCTTCAACCTCTTTATAGTCAAACATCGTTGGACTCTTTCTACCATAACGTGTTATGTAGAAATAAGTTCCATCATTTTTATCACAAAACTCAGCCCAATTTTTGTAAGTATGAACTTCTAGTTTATCACGATAATCCATTCCTGAGCGCCGCAGGTGTTTCTCATCTAATGAAAATCCTAGTGGTTCAATTAGGTGTAATTGGCAATTACTTGCCATGCAGGTACGCATAATATTACCAGTATTTTGTGGTATTTCAGGTTCAAACAAGACTACATGAATCATCCTTTTTTCCTCCTCAAATAATAACTTCCACCACACATCATTATCATCCCCATAAGAAATGTACCCGCAATTCTAAATACCAAATCGAAGAAGAATTGACTAGGTACCATTTGGATTAAAATATCTGTAGCAGGATCTAATAAAAATAAATCATTCGTAAAGAAAATATAATGAAATTGTAACCAAAATTGATTGAAATCAATCACCGCATACAATCCCAGGAATACAAGAAGTGTTACTGATGATAATGTAGCTGATAAGAACATTTCAGTACCATTCTTAAGTGCATCCTTTTTATATGTAAAATAACCGATTAATCCAAACAAAATAAATCCAATCCAGCTTAGAAACTTAACATTCATGGCATTCAAATACAATACTTTTACATCCACCATATGCATGATTTCTTTTTCATTAAATACTTGTCTTTGTTCGCCTAGTATTGTTGCGGTTACACTCAAATCATTTCGTTTGTCTTGAATATAATCAAGTAAAACATTCGTTGTTTCTTTTAATTCCTCACGACTAATACCAATATCCTCAGCAACACCAATTTTAGCGTATTCTTTATCATAAAAATTGCGATTAAAACTAACTACATCCAAACAAGTTAAGAAAAATGCCACAATAAAACATATAGTTGCAACAAAGAAACTCACTCTAGAGAGGATTTTCATTTAAGTACTCCAATAGTTTTCTTAGTGCTTTACCTCGATGAGAAACACTATTTTTCATTTCTTCTGATACATTCGCTAGGGTTGTCTTGAATGGTTCATAATAGACTATTGGATCATAACCAAACCCCTTTTTACCTTCAATACTTGTAGCAACACTACCTTCAATTGTATCCCTGAATACAACAGCTTCTTTACCAGGTATACTCAACGCAATCGCACAAACGAAACGACAAGCACGATTCGTTTCATTTTTCATACGCTCTAATAAAACACTATTCTTGTAGTCATAACTCGTATCATGACCTAAATAACGTGCTGATTGAACACCTGGTTCTTTATTCAATGCATCAATTTCTAAACCTGAATCATCAGAAATACATGGAATATTAAATTGATTCGTAATAGATTGTGCTTTGATTATAGCGTTTTCTTCAAATGTTACTCCTGTTTCTTCGATATCAATTACTTCAGGTAAATCATTGATACTTCGCACATGGTAACCCAGTGGTTCTAACATATGTTTAAATTCTTCAATTTTATGAGCATTCGAAGATGCTATAAATAAATCTTTCATTGTTTTTCCCCTTCCAAGCTAAACCAAAACCGTGTTGGATAATTTTGATTAGCATCATAAATCAATGTTTGAATCATAATTTGATTCTTATAAAATCCAAGTCTAATTTTACCATAATTATATAATATCTGTTCATTAAAATAGTTATGATTAACCCATAATTGAAAGAGTTCTTTTTTCTTGTCACTATTCAATTCATCCATAAATAAGGGTTTTGGATTTTGTTTAAATTGAATGTAATAATCCGTATTGAGAAGTGCTTTAATTATTTTTTCATCATGAAGATTAAATTCACACAACACATCATATACCATTAGAAAATAGTCTCTTACTTGTACTTGACCTTGAAACATTCTCATTCTATAACCAATGTTAGCCATGACATCAAAAATTGGATAACCCCAATTGAAACAAGTGTCTAATGTCGTACGAATACGATGATTGTTATAACATTTTTCAGTTGCTTGATAGACATTTTCAATGATTTGTACATCAGCAACAGATAGCCATTTTGTTTTCTGAATTGTATATGGAGATTCTTGATCATATATAAATCCAAATTCATGTGTTTCCTTACGTAGTACTGTTCCTTTTAGTAATTTAAGAATGCCAACTTGTATTTCACTTGCTCCACAGGCAAATAATTGTGAATATGATTGCTTAAATGAATTCAAATCTTCATAAGGTAATCCCCCAATAAGATCTACATGCATTACACAACCTGCCTGACTTAAGCGTTTAATATTTTGAACTAACTTATCTAAATTTTGAATCCGATTTACAGCTTGCAATGTTTGTTTATTAAACGATTGAACACCCACTTCAAAACGAAAGCGCTCTTTATTCGCTTGTTCAAAAAAGGACAGCATTTCTTCATTCATTGTATCCAATACAACTTCAAATTGAAAACTGAAATCAACATTTAGTTGTTCAATACATTGTGCAATCTTCAAAGCACGTTTTGGTTTCACATTAAATGTACGATCCAAAAATTTAACTTGTTTACACACCTTTCCTTCAAGTTGTTTTAAAATGTTCATGATGTATTGCTCAGAATAAAGTCGTACTTGATTATCCAAAGAAGATAAACAATAACTACAACGATAAGGACATCCTCTGCTTGTCTCTACATACAAATAACGATTCTTTTGATTCTCTAAATCAAAAGGAAGAAAATATGGACTTTCAAGTGTCTCAAGCCAACTTAATTGAACTTTCGCATAGGGTATTTCCGATTTGTATGCTTTAGACACAAAGCCATCTATCTCTTTTTCTTGTCGGCAAGCTTTCCAAAAAGTAATTTCCCCTTCACCTCGAAGGATTCCTTCTATTGGATAATTCAACCAATCTTCATATTCATATGATACTTCTGGTCCTCCAATTAAAATTCGAATATTTGGGTTCATTTCAATGATCTTTATTACTAATTGTTTCGATTCTTCTTGATTCCAAATATAAACAGATAAACCAATAATATCTGGATTTGACTCAACTAATTTTGAAGCTACATCATCTAAGTTATCACGAATCGTATATTCTTGTATTTCCGTATTAAAAGAAACATCACGAGCTACATAAAGCCATCGTAATGCTAGACTGGTGTGTATAAATTTGGCGTTGAGTGTCGTTAATATTACTTTCATATAATCTCCAATTCTTGTCTATTATATCACCTTAGATAGGATACAAAGAAAAAAACTTTAATTTACATCTTTAAAATATCACTCCATGATAATCTATCTATTTTTTATTGATTAAATGGATGATTTTGGTTTTATATCTTCTTATAAGTGTTTATAGACATCACCGCAAAGAGGCTTGAAATCAGAAGTTTGCACATATCTTCTCATTTCTCGTCATAACTCCTTACAGCTTAGTTTTGGAAGAGCAAGCATAGGAAGTGTGGCTTATTTTTTTAATAAAGAAGCTTCACACATTCCAAAAAACGCCTTGTTGGGAAGTATCCCAAACCCTATTTGTTTTTTCAAATGGCTATCTATAAGTGCACCTCGAATGAAGTGGACGACAAGCAAGAGATATGGTACAATTTTTTCAAGGAAAATCATGGAACATGAAGAAAATTCATATAATCCTCACAAATGAGAAAGCATGAAAACTATTTATAAAACTACTGGGAGCAAAAATGCTGCGTTGGAACTATATAACGCTCAGCTAACCAAACTTGGTTATCCATACAAAGATATTTTTGTTAACACTTCCTTTGGTGAAACGCACTTAATTGAGACAGGAAACCTCAGTGGAAAACCATTATTGGTGTTTCATGGAGGAAACTCTACCACTTCTTACAATCTTTTGGCTTGTCAGTTTTTACTTAGTGACTTTCGCATCTACGCTGTAGATATTATTGGACTTCCCGGTAAAAGTGCAGAAATTTGCCTTTCTCCAAATGGATATAGCTATGGAAAATGGGCAAATGAGGTTGTTAGCAGGCTCGGTTTTGAAAAAATCCGATGTTTTGGCGGCTCTTTTGGTGGTGGGGTTTTGGCAAAATTTATGTGTGTTGCACCAAATAAAATTGAAAAGAGTGTACTTGTTGTACCGTCAGGTATAAATAACGCTTTTCCTATTGGCTCTATCAAAATGACGATTCCGCTTCTAAAATATCTGTGCACAAAGAATGATATCTATATCAAACAAACAGCTCTATTTATGTCTATTACAGAAGATGTTTTAGATACCGATACGCTTGATACTGTAAAAAATAGCTTTGACCATGTAAAAACAAAAGCTGGAATGCCGTCAAATGTCAGTGCAAAGCTTATGAGACAATGCCATGCCCCAACACTTGTTATGGCAAGCGAGAAAGATTGTCTATTTCCAGCTAAAAAGGTTTTAAAGCGAGCTAAAACTATTATTCCAAACGCTGTTACTTATGAGTTAAAAAACAGAGGACATATGCATTTACTGACAGAAGAAGAAAAAACAATGATTATAGAATTTCTAAAATAGCTACAGCGAATGAGCATAATCCGTATGTTAGATAGCAGAGCCAGTCGTCCTTGTCAACGATAAAATGAACGGCTTTGCCGTTGTTGACAAGCCCGCCTGTTTCTACTCATTGGCAATCAAGAGGGCGAAAGCAAGGAAGTACTTTCGCCCTCAATCATTATGAGCGGATGGTTACGCTGGAGGATTCTTTTTATATTTTCCCATATCTTTTTATAAGTGTGCAAGAAATCCGGTCACCATTTGGGCACCAAAGCGTCAAAATCTACAGTAATTTGAACATTATAAAAGTAGAAATAGCACAATATTCATGCGGGTTCATGTCATTTCTCACCGCCTAAATGATTCTTACTGTGCTACTTTTTTTATTGTATTGATTTATTTTCCTTTCTTCATCATTCTATTTCAAATAAAGTAAGTAACCAAAAAGAAAAAGTCTATGAAGTAGTTACTTCATAGACCATGAAATTCTCATTTATTGATGTTTATGCCCAATCATCTAATTTAACATTACCACTAATTGTACTAACAAGAAATTTACTCTTCGTATTTCCTTGGGATAATTCGGCTGTACCACTTATTTTTTTAGCGTTGTATTTATCAATAAATCGACCACTAACAGATTTGAATCGCATGATATACCCATCATTTTCATGTAATGCAATCAATACACTACCACTTACTGTAGATCCTGAATAATCACAATTTGCCTTAGCAGAGAGTTTAACATTTCCACTTGTCGTTTTGAAGTTTAATCGTTGATAAGGTTTAAATTGTCTAATTCCTCCGCTTATTGTTGTCATGATTGCATGTGTTCCTTTTCCATGCGATTCTAGTCGACCACTGACAGATTCTATATCCAATTGATTCGCATCTACATAGACTTGTACATGTCCGCTTGTTGACTTGAGTTTTAAATCGATATTCCTCGGTTTTGGTAAAAACAATTGAAGAATTCCTTTAGTTATTCGAATACATACAAGAGTCTCAATACTTAATTTGCGTTCTATTACCAATTCATTGTTTTCACAAGTAATTTGAATTTTATTGTTGAAATCACCATCATACTTCAATAAAACATCTTGTTCATCATGATAAGTTACGACAATATCTTCTTCTACAAGTTTCGCTCTAATTCTTTCTACATCAGAATAATGTTCTACTATTTTCATTTTCTTCACCTTTAGAAATTAAGAATTAATCCCAATCTTCTAGTTTAAATCCACCACTTACTGTTTCAACATCAAATTGTAATTCACGATCACCAAAATTAGTTTTCATATCGCCACTGAATTTTTGGTTATTGTATTCATCTTTAAATGAACCTGACACTGAACTAAATTCCACTTCATACCCAACAGATGGGTCGTATAAATTACAACGTACGGTACCACTGACTGTTGATGCTGTAAGTTTTGAATTTGCTTCCGTTTTTAAACGAATGTTACCACTCACTGTTTCTGCATCGATTTCATTGAATGTACCATACATACGAATATTACCACTCACTGTATTTAAATCTGCATCTATTCCCGATGCTTGCCCTTCGATATTACCACTTACCGTATCAACGAATAAATCCTTTATATCTGGTTGCACATCTACACTACCACTTACATTTGATAAATCTAATTTATTGATTTGATCAGACGGCGCATAAATTTCAACTCTTCCTGAGTAACCAAAATTGAAAACAAAGAAATACCACTCTTTTTCACGTTCAATTCTTAAATCATTTCCTGTTGCATTCATCACAGGAACTCTATCCTTATTGCCGTAGTATTTTACAACGACATCATTTGAATTGTGTTCGTAAACAACAATACTCTCTTCTACAACATTTACTTTAATATTCTCAATATTACTAAATCTTTCTTCCTTAACTAATTCATTTTTAACAGAATCTCTGTTACTAAAAAATCCCCAATTTGTTTTATATCCAATAAATGCAGTACTTGCAATTCCACACACAACAATTAATAAAATTGATAAAACTACAAGTTTAGTTATTAGTATCTTTTTCATTCGTTAGTACCTTTTAATTGAAAGATAACCACAATAATTTGATGGAATATTCCGGAAATAACCCAAATAATCCAAGTAATTCCCCATGCGTGTGTTACAAATGAAATTAACAGATAGATTGCAGTTATAATTAACCAATAAATAGAAGATATTGCTTCAAATACTTTACGATCTTTAGGTTTCATTGATTTAATTTCACGTTCTTGTGAATCTTCATAATCTTTATATTCCTTTGGAGTTGACATATATGAATAGACGATCATTGCTGTAGCGATAGCTGCAAAAATTAACAACGTAATTACACCAACAGCACCCCCTACATCTTCCATTCCAACTTCTTCTCCTATTACTGAGAATAAAATCAATGCTGCAGCTCCTAAAATATACAAACATACTCCAATTGCTGTGTTCTTCGCATTTCTTTTGCGATATGAGTTTGCTTCAATCACAAAATCCTCATTTGGCATAACTTCTCTAATCATCTCATCTACATCTCCCATATTGGCTACAGCTAAACCATAGCTTTCAGTTTCTGATTTTCCTTCTTTAAGGTAATCTTCAAATCGTTCATTTAAATTGGAAGCAATCTCCTCTTTTAATTCAATTGCCTTTTTAGTTCTTGGTACATCCTTGAAAATTACATCTACATAGTTTCTAATTTTGCTATTCATTGTCTATCCTCCAATATCTTATCGATCATTGATTTAGCATCTTTCCAGTCATTCAGGTTTTCATAATATAGTTGTTTACCCAATTCGGTAATCGCATAATATCTTCGTCGAGCACCTGTTGCTTCATCACCCCAATACGAGATAATATATCCACCTTGCTCTAGTCTTCTAAAAGTTGTATACAGTGTTGCTTCTTTTAATTCAAAGCGACCGCTTGTCATTTCATTAATAGCTTTATTGATTTCATAACCATAGCTATCATGATTTAGAAGTTGAGCCAAGATAAATGTATCTGTGTATCCACGAATAATATCAGACATCACTAACATCTTTGTACCTCCTTGATACATACAATATATTCCAAGATACCTCGCCTGTCAAGGTATCTTTTTAAAAAATGTATTATTTTTCGTGAAGTACTTCCGATTTATTTTCTAATTATAGTGAAATATCCTTTAAAATAAACCTTTTTCATACAATAGCATTGAAAGAAGTTACTTATTAGAGTACAATAGACTTTGCGAAAAAGAGGTAAAAAAATGACAAAAGTACGTACTAGATTTGCACCTAGCCCTACTGGCTACATGCACATAGGTAACTTAAGAACTGCATTATATGAGTATTTAGTTGCTAAAAAAGACCCTGATGGGGTATTCATTCTTCGTATCGAAGATACAGATCAAGGTCGTTTAATTGAGGGAGCTACAGATATTATCTACAATACATTAGCACAATGTAAGTTATTTCATGATGAGGGACCAGATGTTGGAGGCAACTATGGTTCATATGTACAATCTGAGCGTATGAAATCAGGTATTTACTTAGAATATGCTGAGAAACTAATCGATTTAGGTGGTGCTCATTATTGTTTTTGCCAAGAAGAAGATATCCAAGCTCAACGTGAATTAGCTGAAGCTCGTGGAGAATCATTCATATTCAATGATCCTTGTAAGAATTTATCAGTTGAAGATGCTCGTGCAAGAATCAAGAATGGTGAAACATATGTTGTAAGACAAAATATTCCAAATGAAGGAACAACTTCTTTTGATGATGAGGTATATGGAACAATCACTGTTGAAAACAGTACGTTGGATGAAGCTATCTTGCTTAAATCAGATGGTTTCCCTACTTATAACTTTGCAAACATTATTGATGATCACATGATGGAAATTACTCACGTTATTCGTGGAAATGAATATTTATCATCAACTCCTAAATACAACCTCGTTTATCAAGCTTATGGTTGGAATATTCCTACATATATTCATTGCCCTCCCGTTATGAAAGATGAACATCATAAATTGTCAAAACGTAATGGTGATGCTTCTTTCCAAGATTTAGTGGCTAAAGGATATTTACCAGAAGCAATTATTAACTATATCGCATTACTTGGATGGTCACCTGAAACAGATCAAGAGATTTATACATTGGATGAACTTAAACAAGCTTTTAATGTTAAACGTATTGGAACATCCGGAGCAATCTTTGATGTTGATAAATTAACATGGATGAATGGCGTTTACTTGCGTAATATGGATATCGATACTTACTATGAAACTGTAAAAGACTATATTACTGAAGGAGTTAAGGGGAACTATTGTCACAAAGAAATAGCTAAAATACTTCAACAACGTGTTAATACACTAAGCGAAATCGTTGAAATGGTTGATTTCTTTGATACATATAATTCATTTGATCCAGAGTTATACACAAACAAGAAAATGAAATCAAACCCGGAAGTTGCACTTTCTTCATTAAAGGCAGCAAAAGAGTTACTTACATCACTAAATAACTGGGAAGAAACTACAATCCATGATGAAATGATGGCTCTAGTTGAAAAACTTGGTATTAAGAATGGACAATTATTATACCCTGTTCGTGTTGCAATTACTGGTAAACAATTTACACCAGGTGGCGCTATTGAAATATCCTATATCTTAGGAAAAGAAGAAACACTAAGAAGATTAGACGTAGCTATTCAAGACCTAGAAAAATAACAAAGATGATGCCGAGGCATCATCTTTTATTTACGGTTTAGTTCTATTTCGTATTCATAAAAATCTTGATTATAGTAAGTTGTATCAAATTCAAAAGGTTTATCATTTTCCAAATAAGTAAATAGTTTTAAACGAAGTAGCGCTTTATTCTCTTCAACACCTAATTCTTTTGTATCTTTCTTGTCTAAACATTCAACTCCAAATAATTGAGTTCCTTTACCAAGTTTTTGTTTGTATTGATTTTCGAGTAACTTATATATTGAATTGTTCTCTAGATCTTCAGTTAATAACCATTCATTATTTTCTTTCATGAAATAAGCTTTAGAAAGACATAGTTTTTTATCCTCAACTATTCTTAATCTTTTAATGAAAATTACATCCGTATCTTCTGGTAAATTAAAGTAATTAGCCATCTCTTTTGGTATTTGTACAATACATCTTTCCAATAAAATCGTTCTTAGAGGTAAATCCAGGTTTCTCATACGCTCATTGAACCCCACTAAATTCATGACATTTTCACGGATTTGATGATTTACAAATGTCCCTTTACCATGTTCACGATATAAATAACCCTCACTCACTAAATCATTCAAAGCCCTAACAACCGTAATTCGACTTGTATGATAAAAATCACCTAGCTCAGTTTCACTAGGTATTTTAGAATTTTGTTGATATTTACCGTTTTTTATATCTTCTTTGATATTATTCTTAATAATTTGATATAGTGGTTTATTTGAATTCATTTGTATCCCCTGTCTTTCATTACTATTTTAAACTATATCAATATTTTATACAATCTCAACTTGACATATCGAGTAAGCGAAGCTAAGATTAAGTTATCTCGATATATCGAGTTCGGAGGAAAAATATGAAAACTGTATTTGAAGAATTTGGTTCAAAAGTAAAAAACTATTTAGATGACATTATGGTAGTTGAGAAAGACAATATTCTTGAAGCGGCTAAAATAATGGCTGAGAAAGTACAAAATGATGGGTTAGTTTTTACCTTTGGTACTGGTCACTCTCACATGATTGCGGAAGAAATCTTCTATCGTGCTGGGGGATTAGTTCCTGTTTACGCAATCATTGAAGATGGCGTAACTGGAAATCATGATGTTACTAAATCTGAATTTACAGAACGTTTGCATGGTTATGCAAAATGCATCATGGATTATCATAAACCTACAAGTAATGATTGTATGATTATTATTTCTGAATCTGGTAGAAACGCTGTTCCCGTTGAAATGGCTATGGAGTGTAAGAAACGTGGTATTTTTTGTATCGCAATTACCGGGGTTACCTATTCAATGGGACAATCAAGTCGTCATGAATCAGGCAAAAGACTCTGTGAAGTTGCTGATATAGTAATAGATAATCATACTGAATTTGGAGATAATTGTATGAAAATTGAAGGTTTTGATCAACCTGTAGGACCAACTTCAAACATTGCCGCAAACTTCATAATTCATTCCCTCATTCTTGAAACCATTAATAATTGTGTTCAAAGCGGTATGGAAGTTCCTGTCTTCTTCAGTGGAAACCTAGATGGCGCAAGAGAAAAGAATGACATCATGTTAGAAAAATACTGGGGCAGAATTCGTACTTGGTAATATAAAAGTACCTATTCAAAACTATTGAACAGATACTTTAAGCTAAAGATATTGAATTGGGGATATCTACTTAATCTTAAGTGATTAAGCGGATATTCCCTTTTTTAGTACATCCAAGTAATATCACTTATATTACGGTATGGTGACACTTCATTGGTTTCTAAGTCCATCACATATGTATATGTTATATTCCAGGGAACAAGTGCATCTAAAAAAGAAATAATCAATGAATTACGCATATCTGTATAGATCAGATATCTACCATCAGGTGATAATGCAGACAAGTAATAAGAGTTATAATTTTGATCATAATTATTTCCTATGTCTTTAATACATGTTTTTTCATTATTTTTCGTTAAATATATTGATCCATTAATCAATTCCACTGTCACATTATTTTGACTTAATTTTGTGATTTCATCATATGAAGTGTCTCCATATTCCTCAGGACCATAGTAAGTACCTACACCTTGCTCCACTTTTAGTCTTGACCATTCATTATCATACATCGCAATAACGGTGATTTCATTGGTTTCTGGCTGTATTTCGTAATCTATAACATTGTGATTTTGTCCACTATTTGTTTCACCTAATCCTGCATGATTATATAGCACTTCTTTGTTTGTTAAGTTTGCATTTGATTTCATTAAAACCAAGTTTCCATCCACTCGTTCAAGATAGTGTATTTCACCTTCTAAGCGATTCATTACGGATTTATTTTCAAATCCATAATGAACTTTAACTCCTATTAAAAAAAGACCATAAATTCCAAGTAAAATTAATAGAACTATAATTATTTTTTTCTTCATAATCTTATCTTCTTTCTTGATATAAGTATATCGTAGTTACTAAAACAAGTAAAAATATATTTTGAATAGCTATATTCACTACAACATCAAAGCAATTTTATACAATAGACGTATACAATTTATCATCATTATCTTGATTGTCATTACAATCATCAACTTTTAGAATTGAAACAATTGTTTTAGAATTTGGTAAAGGCAATTTAGGATTATAAATATACTGATCCATAGTATTTTGAATCATCGACCAATATAGCTGTGTTAATATTTTTGGGTTTTCTTGATTTATTGTCCCATTTTCCTGCCCATTCTTAATAAATGATTCAAGTTTATTAAAAACATCTGAATTTTTAATAATTTTCTTTGCAAGTGTTGGAACATCATCACTTCGTCTTACCATACTCATAAATGAGAATATCTTTGCTCTATAAGGTTGTTCCTGTATAGAAACAAATAAGTAGTCAGTTAATTTTAGAAAAAAATCATAAATTGAATCATAATACATACCATATGGTAGATTAGTACCTTCTACAGCTATTTTCGTGAGTTCATTAAAGAGTTCTTCTTTATTTTTAAAGTAGTGAAACAAAAGACCAACACTCATTCCTGCAGCTTTTGCAATATCTTGAATCTTTGTACCTGTATATCCTTTCATAACAAAAATATCTATCGATGCAATGATAATTTCTAATTTTCTCTTCTCTTTTTGTTCTAACCGCATAAAACACCTCTTATTGAACAATTATTCATTGAATATATATTCAATATAGTATATTTTAAGCATATTTGCAATGTTTTCATCATCATAAGGATTAATATGAACTTTTATCTTCTTTGATTTGTTAACTTAAACTCTTCTATGTTATCTAAATATATCTTTTACAAACCCTTATTTGAGCATTTAACGCCTTTTTTCTTTATTTATTTCTCGTTATTCCCCTACTTACTTCAGTTTTAATGTATCATCATCAATCAAACTCAGTATATTTATTTCAATTCACTACCAAAACTCTGAATTATGCCAAGAAAAAAGCTCTATTTTCATAGAACTTTAATTTGAATTTATTATGCTAATGCTTTTTTAGCTGATTCAACGATTGTTTCGAAGCCTTTAGGATCATGAATTGCAATTTCACTTAACATTTTACGGTTAACAGTGATACCTGCTAATTTTAATCCATGCATTAATTTAGAATAGCTCATGTCATGCATTCTTGCAGCTGCATTAATACGTGCAATCCATAATTTACGCATGTCACGTTTAGTTTGTTTACGACCTGCATAAGCATAACGCATTGAATGCATTACTTGCTCATGAGCTGTCTTGTATAGTAAGTGCTTAGCACCATAATAACCCTTCGCTAATTTTAATACTCTTTTTCTACGTGAACGTGCAACCGTACCACCTTTTACTCTAGACATTTCTATTTCCTCCTTCTACTTAGTCTTGAATCATGTGCTTGATTCTTTTCATGTCACTAGCTGATACTAGTGTTGATTTTCTTAAATGCACTTTTTGTTTATGACTCTTATGTGCAGCCATATGAGAAGTATAGTTATGGCCTCTCTTTAGTTTTCCAGTTCCAGTTCTTTTTACACGTTTTGCTAATGTTTTTTTGGTTTTCATTTTTGGCATAAAATTTATCCTCCTCTATTTACCTTTTTTTGGCGATAATACTACAGACATTGTGTTACCTTCCATTGATGGTGCTTTTTCAACACCTGCAAACTCTGACATTTGCGCAACGAACTCTTTCATAACCCCTTTGCCAACTTCGATTCTGGTCATCATACGACCTCTAAAACGCATATCCACTTTAACCTTCATACCTTCTTCAGCCCATTTTTGTGCTTGACGAAGTTTTGTGTCAAAGTCGTGTTTATCAATTACAGGAGACAATCTCAACGGTTTAACTTCTGTAACTTGTTGATTTCTCTTTGCTTCTTTTGCTTTCTTTTGAGATTCAAAGCGATACTTTCCAAAATCAAGGATCTTGCACACTGGTGGATTACCATTAGGTGCAACACACATTAAATCTAACTCACTTTCGTAAGCTTTTTCCAATGCTTCGCGTCTAGACATAACTCCCAATTGTTCCGCGTTAGGCCCAATCACAAGTACTTCTTTAAATCGGATGTTTTCGTTGACTAGTTCATCAGTCATGAATTTTTTAGTAATAAGCGACACCTCCATGTCTTTTCTATCGAATAAAAAGCAGGTACATAGTGCACCTGCTTAACTAGAGTTATTGATTAACAATATACAGTAGCGTGAACCCAAATCCTACGGATATCAGGTGAGAAGAGGTGCTTCTACTTTCCACATCTTTAAATACTAGATTAGTATACAATACTCTAAATCATTTGTCAAATATGAAATCCAACGACATGTATATCTACACTACCACATTTCATATTTGTCATATCATAAATATTTTGATAAATTCTATTTTGTAAAATTTCACATGTTGCATTAACATTCGCACCATATTTCAATTTAACATCAATTGCAATATGCAATTGGTTATTTACTATTTTACATGAAATTGCTTTGCTAAACTTGTTTGCAGGAATTCTTTCAACACTATCAACATCGTCAAGTGTAATATCCGCAATTAATTCAAACACATTCTTTGATAATGCAATTTCACCTGTAGCACCTTTTTCATTTAATAATACATATTCTTGAGCCATATCTCTTCACCTCTATATTGGCATTATATCATGAAATTCCCTTTATTTAAAATAGATTTACTATCTTATGTTCAAGAGTTTCTTCATAATCAGGAAGACTTTCATTAAACTCTTCTATACTATGTGTACGTAAACTAACAAGTTCAATAAAATCTCTAAATATATCTAACATGCTCAATAGTTTATCTTCATGAACGATATCAACTTTTCCTACTCTTACCATTGAATTCGCTACGATTTGTGCAAATGTATCCCTACATATTTGAGCATTAACATCTCCAAGTTGACTAAACTGCTCACTGTACCATGTAGGTGGAATTATTAAATTCTTAATAATTTCAATAAATTTAGAGAAATCTTGAATATTATTACCTGGTTCAATGGCAAACAACATGACAAAGAAAACATGCCATTCAAAATCTATATTAATAATACTTTCCCAATATTGTCCTATGATATTACAAAATGGATCTGGGTGTTCATAATTATTTTCTAAGTAAATAGGATAGCTAAAATCAAAATCCATGATTTGAAGTAAATTAAAGTGTTCAAAGTACTCAACCATTTTATATTGTGGATGTTCACAAGATACGAAGTCCTTTATGAAGATGTATTGACTTAATACTGAACTACACTTTCTAAAATCTGTTGTAAACCCAACAGTTTCATTCATTTTCAAAGCAACTAAATCATTAATCGCTTTTGCGATAAATATCTTAAATCCACTCTCTGACATTCCTATTTCACGATCATTTTGTGATTGATTAATCAGTTGTTTATATACAATTTGTAATTGGCGATCTACAACTTCAAGATTATCTCTAATCGAAGCCAAGATATTTTTCATAAATGAATCATAGACAACAAATTGTGTATTCTTATATACCACTTGATGTTCTACTTCAGACCAGAAAGAATGCACAAGTGATTTGATTTGTAATTCAAAGTTAATTTTCTTTTGATTAAAAATCATATGTCCATCAATACGATAGATTGTGAATCCATTACGTTGAAGTTGGGGTTGAGGCATACTTAAATTAAGAAATACATTTGCATTAGCTACACAAACATATAATCCTTTGCCACACTCATGAAAATGATGAAATAATTCATTGAAGATATTATTCTCATCACTAATAAAACGACATTCTAAAGTTAATCCAACGATATCAGGTAATGCATCCATCGCATCTTCAGCAGTGTCAAAATCTAAATAATACTTATTTCGTATTAGTTTTTCTTTTAAACTGTCTTTCGATTTGATACGTGAAGATACGCTAACAATAACGTCTCCCTTATTTTCCATTAATCCTTCAAACAAATCCACAAGCACATGTTCAGTATATTGAAATGTAGCTTGATTTAAATCTAATAGGTTACTCACCTGATCAATAAAATCAAATAGTTCTAGCCGCATGTTTCCTCCTATCGGATTCTTAGTCCTTTTGGTAATTTATTCTTAATAATGGTACCATCACTTTTACCAAATCCAATGCAATTGTTTTGGTATTTGATTCCCACATAACCTTTTGGTGTTACTTTTTGTAAGATATTTCCTTTTCTAAATGACTCAATTTCAGCTATATCACATGATATCGTATGATTTAGCCTTGAATTAAATAGCGTTGATGTATATAAGTGTTGATGAGGTTCAAAGCGATCATTGATAATTTCACCAATCAAAACTTGATTACGTAGCACATAGTTATCTTCTAAATCATAGAATGGATGACTACCGGCATATACACGGTTTTTCTTTATACATAGTTTAACATCACCTGATATCTCTTTCAAAAGATACTCTTTTACACAAGGCATAAGTCTATCTGACTTAACAATATCAAGTTTATGTTCTGTTGTAGGTGAAGTTTTTCTGAATTTCGCAACAAAATGCCCTTCTCCTTTATCCATTGGTAAAATTCGACGTGTATAATTCGTTGGATAATCTTCAATCTTTACCCCTTGTCTTCCCCAAGGAACATTAATTTCAATGCATTCTAAATCTGGATAATTATCCAATACCCACCGTACATTTTCTTCATTCTCTTCGATTGCATAGGTACAAGTCGAATATACTAAGATACCATTTTGTTTAAGTGTTTGGATAGCGCAATTTAATATATGTTTTTGACGTAATGAACAGCTTAAAACATGTTCTTTACTCCAATCTTCTATTGCTTTACTCTCTTTCTTAAACATCCCCTCACCACTACAAGGTGCATCAACTAATACTTTATCCATCTTACCTTGAAGAGTTCGTGCTAGTTTTTCTGGTGTCGAGTTGGTCACAATTGCATTACTAATACCCAATCGCTCGATATTGCTCAATAAAATTTGAGCTCTTTTCGATTCGATTTCATTTGTAATTAATAATCCTTCACCTGTTAGATATTGTGCAATTTGTGTGCTTTTACCACCTGGTGCAGCACACAAATCAAGTACCCAGTCATCTGGTTGAGGTTCCAATATAGAGACCGCGCTTGCTGCACTTGGTTCTTGCATATACATTAGCCCTAAAGCGTGAGGCAATGAATTACCATAGGTTTCATCCGTTTCTACATAATAAGCAGATTTTGCGAATGAAGATGGGGAAGATGGTAAATCGTAGTTTGCAAAAAAATCCTCTTCAGTTGTTTTAAGTGTATTAACACGAAACCCACGAAAAGGTTTAAGTTGAAGAGTTTCAAGGTAAGCTTGATAGTCACTCTCATCCAACAATTCCTTCATACGATCCAAGAATTGTTGATTCATTATTTTAGAACCTCTCTTGTTTTTATTTGGTCTTGATTCATTTGTTCTATTAAATCATCAACTGAATTAAATTTGAGTTCATCTCTTAGGTAAGATATTAACTCAATTTTAATTTCTTGATCATAAATTTGTTCATTAAAATCAAAAATATTTGATTCAACTGATAGTTTATGTGAGAAATTAAATGTTGGATTGTGACCAATATTTATCATACTTTGGTATTTCTTTCCTTGAATGATTGTCCAACCTGCATAAACACCTACTCGTGGAATAATTAGTTCATCTAGTACATCAATGTTCGCTGTAGGAAAACCAATCTCTCTGCCCCTTTTATGCCCATGTACGACGATACCAGATAATTCATATGGATAACCTAGCAAACGGTTCGCATGTTCAATTTCACCTTGTTCTAAATATTCAGTAATCCGAGATGAACTAATTTTCTTTTCATCTTCATTGATTGAATCAATAGTATAAACTTCAAAAAAAGATGCAGCTTGTACTTTTAAAGAGTCTGCACTTCCCTCTCCTTTAAATCCATAATGAAAATCAAAACCACATATCAATGCTTGTAGGTGACACGGAACTAATACCTGCTGAATGAAATCAGTCGGCGTTAATTCAGACATTGGTTTTGTAAAATCCAAGACAATAACACGATCTATACCTAGTTTTTCTGCTAATTCAATTCTTCTTTTCTCCGTAGTTAAGTGTTGGACATCTTTTAACCCTTTTATAGTTACCCAAGGATCTGGTGAAAACGTGATTAATGCACTTTCTACTTGTTTCTCTTTCGCTACCGCAATCGTTTTTTCAATTAAAGCACGATGTCCTAAATGCAAACCATCAAAATATCCAATGCATGCAACAATGGGTTCATTAATTTTATTACCATTTAAACTTATTTTATCTACTTTCATTACCAAAGACCTCTTTTACTACGATATTCATTACCTTCTTTTTCATAAGCTGCTAGCACCTTATGTTGATGAGTTAGAATTACAATGTCGTCTTCACAATCAAGTTTAATTCTTTTTCCTTGCATAATTTCTTTCACGCATTCAACCTCAATTCGTGGATATGCTGGATTAATTACATCTTCAATTTCTCGAAGATTCTCTTCTGTTAGATTATCTAATGTTGTCGCATCCGCTAATGAAACATTCCCAATTTTTGTACGAACCAAAGATGACATTGTCCCTACAGTTCCAAGTTTTTCTGCTATATCTTCACATAATACCCGAATATAAGTACCACTTGAAACTACCGCACGAAATTTGATCTCTCCATCAAACATTAAACATTCTATTTCATCAATCGTAATTTGTCTTGGTTTAACTTCAACCGTTTTACCTTCACGATGATATTCATATAATCTTTTACCATCTACCTTTATCGCTGAGACCATAGGTGGTAATTGTTCTTGCTCACCTAAAAAGGTAGTTAATACTTCTTCAATTTGTATTCTATCGAGGTGTGGTACTTCTTTTTCATTAATCACTTCACCCCAAATATCACCAGTATCTGTTTTAACACCTAGTTTTAAAGTTGCAATGTATTCCTTTTTACTATGTTCACAATAAGGTAAACACTTACATGATTTACCAAGCAACACGATTAAAAGTCCCTCAGCATTTGGGTCCAGTGTCCCTGTGTGTCCTACTGACTTCTCTTTCATCATTCTTCTTATCTTTGCACAAACATCAAATGATGTCATGTTTTTAGTTTTATTTATATAGTAAACGCCGTCCATTGTATCCTCATTTCCTACAACATTATATCAAGTTCATGATATAATAGCAAAGCATCTAGGAGTGAAATATTATGTCAGTTAAACACGTATTAGGAAGAATTAGAAAAGCCGATTTAGACTTTAATTTAATGCAAGAAGGTGATCGCATCGCTGTTGGAGTATCTGGTGGAAAAGATAGCATGCTTCTTTTATATTGTCTTGCTTTGTATCGCAACATCGTCCTGCGTCACATGCATAAAAAAATTGAGATTGTTGGAATTCATATCAAGATGGGTTTTCCAAATATGGATTTCAGTGAAGTCATAGAATTTTGTAAGGAACATGATATTGAATTTCATACAATTGATTCTAAAATATATGATATTTTAAAAATACAAGCAAATGATGATGGTACATTAAAATGTAGCATTTGTTCAAAACTTAAAAAAGGAGCTGTCATCAATGAAGCAAAAAAACTAAATTGTAATAAGACAGCTTTCGCACATCATGCTGATGACGCAATTGAAACTTTGTTCTTGAACGCTATTTTTGGTGGTCGTCTCGCAACATTTGCACCAAAGATGTTTCTCACAAATTCTGAGATGACATTTATTCGACCATTTGTCTATTCCTTTGAAAGTGATATCGTACAAGCTTACAAAGAAGCAGGTATCCCTATCGTTAAGAGTACATGCCCCATGGATGGCCATACAAAACGACAAGATATGAAGGAATTACTTAACTCCATTTATAAAACGTATCCATCATCAAAAGAGAATTTCTTATTGATGTTACATAACCAAAAACAATTAAGTCTATGGGTTAAACAAAGTGATATCGATGAACAAGATTAAACGTGTTTACATTGAAATCACTAACAAATGCAACTTACGTTGTAGTTTTTGTGCTTTTCATCATCGCCCTTTTCGTAAAATGACTTTAAATGAATTTGAACAATGTATTAACCAAATTAGATCCATTACTCCTTATATTTATCTTCATGTACAAGGAGAACCTCTTCTTCATCCTCAGTTTGAAGGAATTATGAACCTATGTGATCAATATGAAATGCAAGTACAGCTCGTTACTAATGGTACATTTATTCATCAGTATCCCAAGCTAGCAAGTCACCCATCACTTCGAAAAATTAGCTTCTCATTGCATAGTTTAGATTATCAAACAATTAATACTCAAGAATACATCCAACATATTCTTGAATTTGTAAATCAGTATATTGAATCCAATGTTGGTTATGTAGAACTACGTTTCTGGGTAAGTGATCATTTAAATGAAAAAGCAACTTTCGCCTTAAATCTAGTCAAAGAAATGTATACTTTGAAAGAAACATCTAAACCAAATAGCTATAAACTAGATGAACGTATTTTCTTGCATTTTGAAAAAGAATTTGTATGGCCTTCTAATTCCAATAACATCTCAAAAGATTGTGGAACATGTCGAGGTGCTAAAGATATGATTGCGATTCTTGCGGATGGTTGTGTTGTCCCTTGTTGCCTAGATTGTGAAGGTGCTATTCAACTTGGAAACGTATTTACTCAATCATTAGTTGAAATAATGAATTCACCTCGATATTTAAATATAATAAAAGGATTCAACGAGAATAAACTCATTGAACCTTTATGTGTTAATTGTGAATACAGAAAACGTTTTGATTAAAATTTTGAAATATCAAATTGTTCTAAATATTTCGCTACGAATTGAATAATCGGTTCTACAGTACCATCTTCAAATGGTGATTTTAAACCTGCTTCCTTAACTATTTCTAGGAATGTTTTGGTTCCTCCTACACTACAAATATGAATGTAATCACTCCAAGCACTTGGATCTTTTTCTACTGATCTTCTCCAAAATTGAAGTGCACATACTTGAGCCAATGTATAGTCTATGTAATAAAAAGGTTCATGGAAGATATGCCCTTGCTGAAACCACCAACATCCTCTTTCCAAGATATCACAACCTGCGTAATCTTTATGTGGTAAATATTGCTTTTCTAATGTACGCCACATAACTTTTCTATCATTTGGACTACATTCTGGATTTGCATAAACTTCATGTTGGAAATGGTCAACTAATACACCATAAGGAATAAACTTAATCGCATCTGCGACATGTGCATAATAGTATTTGTTTGCATCTTCTTTAAAGAAATATTCCATCCAAGGATGTGCAAAGAATTCCATGCTCATGGAATGAATTTCCGCACTTTCCATTGTCGGAAACATACATTCAGGAATAGTAATTGTTTTCATCGATAGATAGGATTGTAGTGCATGACCTGCTTCATGTGTTAAAACATCAACATCACCACTAGTCCCATTAAAATTACTGAAGATAAATGGTACTTTGTAGTCAACTAAATCAGTACAATAGCCTCCACCTTGTTTGTTTGGTTTACTCTCTAAATCAAATAATTCTTGATTTACCATGACATCGAAGAATTCACCTGTTTCTTTAGACATTTCATGGTACATTTTATTTGCAGCTTTGACCAAATCATCTTTTGTTCCTTTTGGTTTTGGATTGCCTGATAAGAATACATTATTCAAATCGTAATACGCTAATTTATCTAATCCTAAGTTATTACGTTGTTGTTCAAAGAGTTTCATTGATTCTGGAACAATGTATTTTAACACTTGTTTACGATAGTTTTTAACCATCTCAGCATCATAATCTAGTCGCGACATACGTAAGTATCCTAATTCAATGTAGTTTGAGAAACCTAGTTCTCTTGCCATTTTGGTACGTATCTTTACCATTTGATCATAGATATCATCAATTTCAGCTTCATTCGCTTCAAACCATGCCATTTTAGCTTTAGTTGATCTTTCTCTAATATCACGATCTTGATCGGTCATCTTGACACCAATACTTGGTAGATTATAAATCTCACCATCAAATTCAATTTTTGCACTTGCAAGAAGTTTTGAATGACGAGATACTAAACGATTTTCAATTTGTAAGTCCGGAATTAACTTAGGATCAAATGATTTAATTGCGCATTCTGCCATTTTAAAGAAAGCATGCGGAATCTTATCTTCTACTTCTTTTCTACATTTGCTTGTACAAACAATTTTGTACAAACGTGTATTTAATTCTTGATACATCGGACTTATTTCATCCCAATAATCATTTTCACTTGAATAAAAATCATCACTAGAATCAATTGTATAGCGAACACTACATAATGTAGACATTGTCTTGACATGATTTCTAATCTTATTAATTTTATTAAATAATTCCATGAAATCATCACCATTTTCACAATGATCCAGTTTAAATAGTAACATTTCAAGACTTGCTTTTGTTAATTCAAAATCCGGTCTTTCATACTTAAATTCAGTAAATTTCATCTTATCACCTCATACTGTATTTTTCTAATTTAAAGAATATATATGATTATACCATGATATAAACCCAATTTAAAACATTGTACATAGGGGTATAAGATTTGTTGAGTTCTACTATCCATCACAATTAATTGTTCACTATACCAATTCTCTGTTTCAATTTCTTTTTTTATGATTTGAAAAAAACTTTTTAAATTTTCCTGTAAAGTAAGATCCAAATCAAATTCACATAACCACTTTTTATGTATAGAAATGATTTCAATTACTATCAAACACTTCATCAATCAACTTAATCCTTTCACCTTTCCCCTCATGATAATAATATCCTTGATCATTCCTTATCGATATTTTGCGATTAACTGGAATAATATATTGATCACTTAAACCATTCCCAATCCACACTATATATTGTTCTTGATAGAAAGAAGATAACCAACTCATCGAAAATTCTCGATGATCACAACAAAAAACTATTGGATCATCTCTATGTTTTAAACTCATTTTGCATCGCTTCATATCAAATGTTTGAAAATCCGATACAAGAACAATACAGTTCTTTCTTGAATAAAGTTCCTCTTCATTTTGAACAAGTGAATATGTTGGAAATATTATCTTAAGATATTCAATGATTCGATAAGTATGTTTCGCAACCATAATACAATATGGAAATTCATTAATATCTATCCAATCATATGTATCATAACTCATACCTACTACTCCTTTTTTTGAAGTTAATAATGGTATCGTCATTTGATGAATTACTGTCTTTGATTTTAGTCTCATTGATTTAGTTTTTAAAAGATCTTGTTCATCTACCTTGTAAATTCTAAAATACTGGACTCTTGTTTCATTTACATAATAGAAATCTTCTTTTGATGAGGTATATTTTATCTTTTCATCAAAGACTACCGAAAGATCTTGCGTTGATAAAAATGATGATGCTATCTTTACTTTAAAATACCCCCACAAAGAATATGGTAGTATATTTACGGTTAGTCCAAATAGAAATATACTCACATTACTCATTATTCCCATATTCAATAATTTAACTAGTTCTATTCCATGTATTTCTAATTTTTCTAAAAATAACTGAGTATTTAAAGCAACAATGATATCCATTTTGTCATTTCCTTTTTTATTCATTACATATTTGAATAAATTATGTAGCATTTCATCATTTGATATCGAATGTACAAAGTTTGAATTACATGCGTGATTATAGAAATCTTGATCGTAATCAATTATAAAGACTTCGATATTTTCGTTTATATGAATCATAGAATATAAAGTAGTACAGAAAAGCTGTTTAGCCTCATTTTGATTTTTGCAATAGAATAGTGTATGACACAATCTCAATAGATACGGATATTGTTGATTATGTTCTATATCATCTACCATACCTATTGATTGTGGTGCATCCTGAACAATACCTTTGTCAATGATTCCTAATGGTTTATGCCACAGTGGTCTAATATCACAAGGGATATCAACTAGCTTTGCTAACATTAGTTTTAACACTTTCTGATTACTTTTTGATTTTCTCATTAATTCTTGATGATATAAATCATACACTTTTGTTTTCTTATTTTCAGAAATATCTTCATTTAAATAATAAAATTGTCCTTTACTTAACTCATTGTCTGTATACTTGTAAAACTGGCCTGGTTTTTGAAGATAAAAAGCAAGATCTGAATTAATCATATCTAAACTATCTTGTTTATCTTGTACATGCAACGAAATCTTAGTACGGCAATTTGACCAAATTTGTGCATCAATTACGTCAGAAGGTTTTTGTGTAGATAGAATTAAATGAATACCTAAACTTCTTCCAATGCGCGCTAAACTTATTAGTTCTCCTATGTACTCATTATGCATTACTTTAAGTTCTGCAAATTCATCAACAACCACAAATAAATGAGCTAGTTTTGAAAACTGATACTGACTTGATAATCTTTGATATTTACTGATATCCATAGATGATTCATTTGATATTTTAGAAAGTTGATTAAACAAAGTTTGTCTTCTTCTACTTTCAATTCTAATACTTGAAAAAAACCTCTTAATTTCATGATTATCTAAATTTGATATTGTACCTATTAAATGAGGGCAAATCTTATTGTTGTATACAAATGATTGTGCTAGGCCTCCTCCTTTAAAGTCAACTATTACAAATTGAACATCTTCAAAGGAATATTGCATAGAAAGCATCATTAAAATAGTTACAATGCATTCTGATTTACCCGCACCTGTAGTTGCTGCAATCAATAAATGAGGACCATCTTTTGATTCATGCAAATCCAATTCAAATGGCTCTTGTTTATCATCATATCCAACTATTATTTTTAATGAATCGATTGTATTCGTATCTTTCCATTTGTTAAATGGAGTATATTTTATGAGCGATTCAATATTAATTAAATCATCATTCCTTCTGATTAAGTTTTTATGGTTCTTCGACAAAAGATAGAATAGATAATTTATTGAATTCATTAAATCATTCCTGTCAATTTCATGAGAAAAATGAATTACGTTGTCCGGTAGTTCCAATATTCCTTTATTTTCATGAAAACGAATACTACACTGTGTTTGTGGTGATTCTGTCTTATCCACATATTGAATACACGGAAAATTGCCATCATAATAGTTAGGGCTACAATTAATGATTATTTTTAACCTTGTATCATCATCTTGATTTTGTTGGAATGATTTTAATGAATCAAATACCAATACTTTATTTTTATAAACTGTATGAGAAAACAGCGTTATCCTATTCAAGAAATGAAGCAGTGTTTGATTGATTATATACACAAGTGAAATTACTTGATCATCGAATTGTGTCACAAGGTAAAAACATATCCATATTAATATATCTAAAGAATCTGTGGTTACCATCTTATTGTTATTGAGATCAATCGCAACAATGTGATTTTCTAATACTGTATACTTATTCAGGAATAATTTCACCTGAGAAAATAGAAATTGATCATTTTCTTTTGGAATATCTTTGAACTCAATATTATTTCTCATTCTTCCGATACCTAATGGTATTGTTAAATCTAGTGCATTGTTATTTTGCAAGTAACGAGCATTTGTTTCGATGTCTTGCATAATCTCATGATGAAATAACCATCTTTTTCTTTCATAGATTCTTACTTGATTATCATAATTTAAAACTTCATTCTCAAGTTCATTAAAATATCTTTTGATATCTTGTTCTCTGTCGTTTAACTTACATTTGAATTTCTTATTTTCATATCTTCGTTGTAGAGGATGAATCATTGTACTTCCAAGTATCATCACTATTGGTACAATCAACGATGGAAGTACTTCAACCAATTCTCTTCCTTGTAAATAACTTTGATAAGCCATTAATGCTCCCGAAAGTAAGGATGCACAAGACATCAACAAAATTGGAAACATAATAAAGAATAATGGTTGTTTTTCTGTTTTTTGTATTGTACCAAATTGCCTAAAATTTATCGTTAATTTGGGTTCAGTAAAAGATTCTCTTTTATGTTGAATAATCCTATGTAGATAATATAAAGGTTTTATATAACTCTGATGCACTTTATATTCATCCAAATATATTGATACATTATTGCACTGATTTATCATCACGAAATCATGACAATAAATTAATTTTATTGTGTCGAATTCAATGATATCAAATAATTCTATTTCTTTCTTTATTTTCTTATTCACAAAAACTTCATTAAAACCATGATCGTTAATCTTATTTTTATTACATTCAATGACACATTGTATTGATTTGATTCGAGTTGACTGTATCTGTATATTCGCATATTCACTAGAACCAATTGTAATTTGATTAAGTTTTTTATACTTTTTGTAGTAGTTATATCCATTATCTTCAAATAAATGAATAACTAAATCATTCATTTTAAAATATCGATTCTCATTTATTATTAACTCTACTGTATGTTCATAAAACTTAATACTTTGTTGTCCTTTATCTAGGTAATATGATTGTATTCTCTTGTGATCATGAATAACGCAAATCATTCGTATTCTTATCCGTCACTAAAACATTACAATCAATTTTAAACTTTCCATCACTTGTTTTGATTGTGATAATAGCACTCCCTCTTTTTATTGGTGTAATAACTCCATCGTTAGTAACTTTCGCAATATTTTCTTCATTTGAATTAAATTGAATATCACTTTTTTTATATCCTTTAGGTAATGATGTTATTATTATTTGCTTAGTTTCTTTTAAATCAACTACAATATTCATCTTCTCTATACCTATTCTATCCGATTCGATTGTATCCTTAGTACTTACTGGTTTTCTTTTACCACGAGTACAATGTTCCATAAACTGCCAATTTTCTATGTGCGTTTTTTTATTTAGTATGAGTTTACCATTCTTTTCATCCAATATATTAATCGTTTTCGATAATCCTATTTTAGATGCAACTGTTTTTTGTGTATTTATTATTAAATCCAAAACCCAGTGTAAATTGATATTCCCACATACCTTTACATCTTCATTGTACAAAGCAGCCATATCTGCTTTATCTAAATCAACTTGAATATTTTTACTATTTATCTCTCCGTTTTTATCATACAAATGGAGAATCGTATCCACATAACCTCTTATTCCACCTTTAATTCCAATATCCATTAAAGCAATATTACCAGCCCTTACTCCAGTAGTTAACCCTAATGTAGAAGAAGTAGAAGCTTTAATAATAAAATCTGCATCGCGTTTACTTTCTTGTACTGTTCTCATTTTATTATTTTTAATTTCTATTCCTATTTGATGCTCATTCGCTAAAACTAACTCTACCTTACCACCTGCATATAAATGTAACTTCAATTGCATTGTCAAATCCAATAAAGGAAAATTTGGAAACGGCACCTTAATTTGACAGATAGGAATTTCTGTACCTTCCATATCTTCACTCTTCCTAAAAGATGATAAAAGGGTTTGGATAAAATCCTCCCCTTTTACACTCGCAAAATTAGAATACATATTATATGTTTTTGAAGGCTCCAATTTAATAAGTTCGGTTGTTTTAAAATCAAGTTTAAAAAATGCATCATCTATTCCTGATGAACTTGTTTTCCATCTCACCGTTGGCTTAACATTGTATATCTTAGTTTCTACTTTAAGATCGCCTTTCTTTAGTTTGAGTGATATACCTGTTGTCGATGCTTCAATAGTACCTTCAAAATCCTTAATCTTAATTTCTTTTGATATCATATTTTGAACTTGATTTGTTTTGACTACACTGATTTCATCAAGATTTATCTCTATTTCTGCATCGCTAAAATCTACATCAAAACTATCTTCCATTTCAAATTGTTCAATAACATCTTCATATTCAACCTCTTCGAGCTTTGTCTCAATTCCGTTTTCAGTTTCAATAGCTTCCTTTATTCGATAGAAGTAATCTTGATCAGCTTTCCAATGAACTATATCATTTTCATCAATTAATTGATTTTTGTGAAAGACAGCTTTATTATTATCCTCATTAAACTCAATAGGTACATCCACTTCACTCACTGTCTCATTGATTTCAAAATCAAGTACAGGTTCATCTACCACATAATAATCAACATATTCTTTTACAAGACTAAGTTTTTGTAATGCTTCTTCTTTATAGATACTATCTTTTGGATTGAAACAATCTCTTTTATCTAAACTAAATATTCCCAAGCCAACCGCATCTGCAATTTGCTCAGGAAACATACTCTTGGATGAATCCTTAATTTTCACATTCGACTTTTGTGGTTCCATAAGATTCATCAATGTATAGGCTACCCACTCTTTTGTTAAATTAGCTTCTAGATTCAGTGGTACTGACTGTTCAATAACACCCCACTCTGTGCTGGCTTGTACAACATTAAAATATGGATGATCTTGATTGATATTCAAGAAATATGGTTGTTGGTTTATTGCTTCAGGTATATTCATCTCTATTATGATTGTCTCTAACCATTCTTGTACGGTAATATTTTCTTGTTTAGATGTACACCCTCCCAAAAATAGAAAGAGTGTACAAAACAAGATGAAATAAATTCTCTTATATACTCGATGCATTTGAAGTGATTGTTGTTTCTAAAGAATCATAACTAGAGACTGTAAAATCAAGAAATGAACCATAAGAATAAATAATTTCTTTTTGTTGTTCAAAGCGACTTGCAAAAGCATTGAATCTACCTCTAATAGCTTCACCAGAATCGCTAATCCATGAGCCATTTAAATCGTTCATTTCTTTCTTAATCGATTGTAGTTGATCATAAATTTGATTTCCTAAATTCCTTAATTGATTAGCGCACTCAGTAACTTCAGCAAGTGATATTTTAATATCTTCCATTTTTCTCTCCTTATATACGATTTACTTGATTCATTAATTCGTTTTGCGTTTCACGATAAGCACGTGCAGATGATCTAAGAAATTCTGAGTACTGTTGAGTAATAACATAAATTTGTCTAAAATCATTCTCAAAACTCCTTATCTTGTTTGTAAATGCAAGATTATCTTTTCCTTGCCATGCATTTTTCATTTTTTCTACTTCTTCAAACAATTGCATAAATTTTCTTTCGTACATTTGTGCATCATTATCAATTTTTCTTGAACTTAATTCTAATCGTTCTGGATCTACATAAATTCTTCTCATATTTTCACCTTCCTTACTTATATATACAATTTGATTACTTCATTCCCTAAAAAAATAGAAAATGAAATCTCACTATGTTAATATTTAATTAAGATACTAGGAGGTGCCAAATGGAATTACTAATAGAAACGATTGGATGCGTTGGGGCCCTATTATACTGGGAAGTATATATCGGAAATATAAAAATAAAAAATCCAAACAAGAAGAAAAAGTTTGGTATCATCGGTATGATTTGTTGTGTTTTATTTATGATAATTGGTCTAACACTATGCTACTATTTAAAATAATAGTAGTTTTTATTTGGCATTTTTGATTGAAACCTAGAAAATTGATTTGTTACACAAATCATTTAAAGAACCTTTATGAAGTTCCCAAAT
>NZ_JAVWNC010000006.1:0-37634 GCF_036637135.1 Anaerorhabdus sp.
TAGTTTATAATAATACCAGGTGATAATATGAAATATTTTTCAATGCTAATCAAACCAGCTTCTAGCTTATGTAATTTAAAATGCAAATACTGTTTTTATCATGATGTTGCGAGTAATCGAGAAACGTACTGCTATGACATTATCAATGATGAAACAATAGAAAATATAGTAAAGAAAACTGTTGGATATTTTAAAGAACCAGCACAGATTTCGTTTGCTTTTCAAGGTGGAGAACCAACATGTGCTAAAGTAGAAACATTCATTAAATTTATAGACACAGTAAATCGTTATAAAGAAGACTATCATGAAATACATTATTCAATACAAACGAATGGTACATTGATTGATGATGAGTGGATAAAACTATTTAAAGAGAATCATTTCTTAGTTGGGATATCGTTAGATGGATTTAAAGAAAATCATGATGATATTCGTGAAGATCGAAATAATCAAGGAACATTTGAGCGAATAATGAAATCAATAAATATGTTGAAAGAGAATGATATTGATTTTAATATCTTAACGGTATTAACATCATCGTTATCGAAACAAGCAAAGAAATTATATGAGTTTTATCAACATACGGATATTTCATATATTCAATTAATTCCTTGTTTAAATGAATTCAATCATAAATCAGTTTATGGATTAGAGCCTAAAGAATTTTCTAGTTTCTACAAAGAATTCTTTGATTTGTGGTATGAGGAATATAAAAGAGGTATTTATCGTAGTGTTACTTTGTTTGACAATATTATTCCAATGTTTGTAGGAATACCACCGCAACAATGTGGATATATGGGGTTTTGTTCAATGCAGTTTGTCGTTGAATCTAATGGGGATGTGTATCCATGTGACTTCTATGTATTGGATCAATATAAAGTTGGTAATATCAATCAAGATACGATTGTAGAACTCGCGAAATCAAAAATTACCCAAGACTTTATTCAAGAAAAAAGAGAGTTAAGTAAACAGTGCGATGATTGTCCATACTTACAAATGTGTAGAGGTAATTGTAAACGTATGACAGGTGTTTATTATGATGAACATGATTGCGGGTTACGAGATTTTTTAGAAACAAAAGAAAAAGAAATCATCGCAATTGCGAAGACTTGTTAGAGGAGATAGAGAGATGAGTGATCTTGTTGTTATTGGAAGTATCAATGTTGATTTGGTAGTAAGTAGTGATCGTTTTCCAAAAAAAGGAGAAACGATTATTGGAAACTCATTCAATGTGTTTTGTGGTGGAAAAGGTGCTAACCAAGCTGTAAGTGCAAGTAAACTTGGAGGACGCGTAAAGTTTATTGGTGCGGTTGGAGATGATTCTTATGGAACTCTTGCACTAAATAACTTGAAACAACATGGAGTCGATACATCATCAATCCAAATATTAGAAAATACTAATACAGGACTTGCAGGAATTACTGTCGCAGAAAATGATAATCAAATTATTATTATCAAAGGTGCAAATGAAAAAATAGATGAAGCCTTTATTCAACCTTATCTAGATGTAATTAAAAATGCAAAGATTGTAGTATTACAATTTGAGATTCCTTTAAAGACAGTATTCTATATTATTGATTACTGTTTTGAACATAAGATTAAGACAATATTAAATCCTGCCCCATTTGTACCATTTGATAAATCAATTATTGATAAAGTAACTTATTTTACACCCAATGAAACAGAAATAGCTTCTATGTTTGATGAATCTTATGAAGAGGTATTGAGTAAATATCCAAGTAAAATTATTATGACTAAAGGTAGTGAAGGTGCTTATATGCATAACGGTAATGAATTGGTTCACATTATACCGAAAAAAGTAAATGTTGTGGATACAACAGGTGCTGGAGATACATTTAATGGTGCGCTTGCAACATTTATTTCTCAAGAGATGAATCTTGTGGATGCTCTTGAAAAGGCAAACATAGCTGCAGGAATATCAATTGGTAAAATTGGTGCACAAAGTGCGATGCCAACATTAGAAGAGGTAAATGAATATGAAGAAGCCTAATATCTTGCTTATCACAACGGATCAACAACGTTATGATACATTGCATTGTGCAGGATATGATTATATGATTACGCCTAACTTGGATGCTTTAGCGGAAGATGGCTGTTTGTTTACAAATGCCTACTCACCCAATCCAGTATGTATTCCAGCACGACATAATTTACTAACGGGATTAACCGCAAAATATCATGGCTTTGATGATAATTACTTTGATGAATCTAAATCAATTCCTTTTGATTTACCAACGTTTGCAGAGATTCTTCAAGATGATCGATATAACACAGTAGCGATAGGGAAGATGCATTTTCAACCTTATCGTGCACACAATGGATTTAACCGTTTGGAATTGATGGATGAAATTCCAAGATTTCTAGAAGATGATGATTATACAATGTATTTACGTAGAAAAGGATATACGAATCTACAAAGTGTACATGGTGTACGACATCTACTTTATATGCAACCGCAAAAGTCTTTAGTAAAAGAAGAAGATCATGGAACAACGTGGGTAGCGAATAAAACAATTGAAACTTTGGATACCATTTCATTAGAAAGACCATTCTTAATATGGGCAGGATTCATTGCACCACATCCACCATTTGATGTACCAAGTGAATATCAAGATTTGTATCGTGATCGTGCAATCCCTATGTGCAAAACGAGTAATACAAGTTTGAGTAATTTAGCAATCGAGAATAAGAACATTGCGGATTACCCAAATGAAACTTATTTAAGAAGAGCAAGAGAATTATATTGTGCTGCTATCACTCATGTGGATACCCATGTTGGAAGAATTATACAAAAATTAAAAGATATTGGGGAATATGATAATACGTTAATACTCTTTACAAGTGACCATGGTGAGATGTTAGGTGATTATGGAACATATCAAAAGTTCTTACCTTATGATTCATCAAGTAGAGTACCACTCATTGTGCGCTATCCAAGTCGACTAAAATCGAATACTGTATGTGATGAATTAGTGAGTCTGAATGACTTGCTTCCAACGATGTTAGATGTAGCGAAGTTAGATTATCCAGGAAAAACTAAATTACCAGGTAAATCATTATTTGATCAAACAAAACATGATGCAGTATTCATGGAACATTGTCGTGGTAATCGCCGTTGGGTAAGTATACGTACAAAAGAGTATAAATACAATTACTACTTTAGTTTAGGTCGTGAAGAATTATTTGATATGATTCATGATCCAGATGAAACAACAAATTTAATTGAAACGATGAAAGATTGTGTGGAATCAATTCGAAATGATTTATATAATCGACTTATCTGTTATGAAAAACAATATGGATTACCTAATACAATTGAGGATGATCGTTTTGTAGTAATGGATGAGATGGAAATTCATTTCTATCGAGAAGCGAATTTGCCGCAATTTCCAAGGCATTTACGCAAAGAAGATGAAGGATTATGGAGTCTTAAGAAAGAACTAATAGAAGCGATAAAAGATGAGGAAGTAATTCATTTAGATGAATTGGATACTGAGTATTATATTAAACAAGGCGTTTTTACAAAAGAAGAAATTCAAGATATGAAAGAAGAATTAGGCAGGTAATAAGTTCAGTTGTCCGCATTTTGTGGACAACTGAACTTATTTAATTTATACTTCAATTAGAGGGAGTGAATAAAGATGATTGTTAAGACTTCTATACGTAATTTAAATCAATGTCCAGTTCGAACAAGATGGGATGAAGAAACGAATTTATGGTGGTCTTCTGCTACTGATATTGTTCGAGCTTTGAATATAAGTGACAATTCAAGAAGATATTGGAACACATTTAAACAAAGACACAAAGAATTAGCTGAAAAATGTGGAAGGCTTAAACTTACAGCGAGTGACGGAAAACAATATCAAGTTGATGTCTTAAATGAAGAAGGAATAAATCTTTTTATTGAATTGCTTCCAAATAAATATAGACAGGAATTAACCGATTGGATTAAGTTGAAAGATAGCCCATTCGATGAACAAAGTAAAATGAAAGCATATGAATTATTCAATGACAATTTGATAGATGCCATAGAAGTGGGAACAGTAAAAGGGCTACAACAAATACATGGTTACATATTCGCTGGTATTTTTGAATATGCAGGAAAAATAAGAGACAAAAATATATCAAAAGATGGATTTGTATTTGCGAATTTTCAATATTTGAGTAGTACATTATCGAAAGTTGAAGAAATGAGCGAAGAAACATTTGATGATATACTTAATAAGTATATAGAAATGAACATTGCTCATCCATTTATGGATGGCAATGGAAGAGCAATGAGAATATGGTTGGATTTAATTTTAAAGAAGAGATTAAAAAAATGTGTTAATTGGGTATTGGTTAATAAAATTGATTATTTGAATGCTATGCGATTAAGCCCTTCACAACCTCAAGTAATTCGAAAGTTAATAGCTAATGCACTGACAAAATCAATTTATGATCGAGAATTAATTATAAAAGGAATAGATTACTCGTATTATTACGAGGAAATAAATTAAATGATGGAGTACATTCAATGATGTCTCGATAGGAAAATAAAAATATCCTCATTATGCATAATACTAAATGCATAAACAGGATATTTTATTTTAACTTTCTAAGTATTTTATGTATTCATCAATTGTCATTTGTGGTCTGAATGATGAATGGATGTTCTCTAAGTAAGATGAATCTGTGAGTAAATCAATCACTGATCCCACAAGAATTTTTGATGTTGTATTATAAACGACATCAGGTTCACTTACTTCAAGATTTTTACCATGCATTGTGCCTTTAAAACCAGTGTATCCAAATTGAATTGTTGGCTTGAATAAACTTAAGTCACCAATATCACCAGACGCAACACTCTTTTCATCTGTTTGGATTTCAAGAGGATTTACAAAAGGTAACATATTTTGATAAACAACATCGGATAAAGCAATATCTTGATTAAAAGGAAAGTAACCTTTAATTTCTTCGATTTCACATTTTGCACCAATTGCATATGCGCAATGCTTAGCGGCATTAGATAATTGATCATTTAGGTTCATTAGAGTTGTTGTTGAGAATGAGCGAACATAAGCTTCATAAACAACATCACTTGGAATGGAGTTTACAACGTCTCCTCCGTTAGTAATGATTCCGTGAACACGATTCATGTCGCTGTCTAAGAATGTCTCTCTAAGCATAGCTTGTGCTTGTAGGAAGAGATTGCATGCGGATAAGGCATTGATTCCTTCGCTTGGTGCCATTGCTGCGTGAGATGCTTTTCCTTCGAAATGATATTTTTTATAAATAAATCCTGCAAGGGAAGATTTTACATTGAAACGATATTTTCTAAACTCCCCCATGCCATGGGCGTGAAGACAACAATCAACATCATCAAAGATGTGATCAATGATCATGTTTTGTTTTCCACCAATGGCATAAATTGTTTTGTTTTCAATAAGTTGTTTACGGTATTCAATGTCAATGAATTCTTCAGCGGGACAAAAGAACAAGGTAACTTTGCCAGTAAGTTTATTTTCATCAATGAGTTCTTTTAGTGCAAGTAAGGATGCAATCATCATAACGACTTGCGTTGAGTGACCACAACTATGTGCAGCATTGTCTAATGGATTAGAACAAGGATGACCTATTGTAGGAATTGCATCTAGTTCAGCAATTAATCCAATATGTGGTTTATCTGCATTGGCAATAGTTACTTGAAATCCTGTTTGAAAATATTCTTTTTCAATTTGTATTCCATGTGAAGTTAAGAAGGTTTGGATAATTTGTTTTGTTTTTACTTCCTTATATCCAAGCTCGGGAGTTTTAAACAAAGTATCCGCAAGTTCTAGAAATTCATCATGATACTTATCGATGATGGCATAAGCTAATTCTTTCATACATTTATCTTCCTATCTAATTCAAAAATACTTTGCGTGAAATCATCAATGAATGGTTTACGCTCTACATCATAAAGCACAAGTGTTTTACTTGTATCACATCTTTCTGTAACAGTCATACCACGAGTGTAGGCACCGTTAAGTTCGATGTAAATGTTTGCATTAAAACTTTTAAACAGTTCTGGTTTATATAAGTAATAAATAGGACATACATCAAATATAGGAGATGAAGTTAAATTGTGTTCTCTACTGTATTTTGAATAGAATCCAAATAAATCATCAACAAGTTTACTTACATGATGGTCATTGTGGAAGGATTCCATCTCATCAAATGTAATGCTTCCTGCAATACATACCTCAAGTGGATTAAGGACAACTGGTACATTACTTTCAAATACAATTTTAGCGGCTTCAGGATCATGGTAAATGTTGAATTCTGAACGTTTTTGAATGTTACCTTCAGCAATACCACCACCCATACATGAGATACATTCAATCTTATGTGAAAGATGTGGATATGTTTTCAACATCAACGCAACATTTGTAAGTGGACCAATTGCGATGATTGTAATTTGATCATGAGTTTCTAACATTTCTTTATAGAATTCTAAAGCGTGTTTTGTTTGAAAGGTGTGTTTCTTATCAGGAAATAGTGGACCATCCAGTCCACTTTCACCATGTGCAAGGGGTTGTACCTCAAGTGCTTTGGTTATTGGTTTGTCGTAACCTTTGTATATAGGTAAATCAATGTGCAAGTAATCAAGTACATTCGCTAAGTTATTACTAACTTTTTCTAATGTTTGATTCCCTGCGACAGTTGCGAAACCTAAGATTTCAAATTGTTCAGGATGAGCCAATGCGAAGAGTATCGCAAAGATATCATCATGTCCTGGGTCACAATCAAATATGATTTTTCTCTTCATTACGAATTGTTCCTTTTCTTCTTATTGTATTCTTTTATTGAATACGCAATGATTGCGAAAAATACAGCGAGATAAGGAATTGTTTGTAGAAGTTCGCTTGGTAAGTTTGTAAGTGATAGTACGTTTGTGATGGCGTCAAAGATACCGAAAACAAGAGTTGTTAAGAGAACGGTAATGAAGTTACCACGTCCCATTGCTTCAGCTGCGATACCAATCCAACCACGTGATGCAGTCATGTTTGCAGTAAAGAAAGATAAGTAACCCATTGATAAATATGCACCACCAATAGCTGCTAATACACCAGATAGAATAAGTGAAATGATACGAACGCGATTAACGTTAATTCCTACGCTTCTCGCTGCATTTTCATCTAATCCACTAGCGCGCATATGCAATCCAAACTTAGTTTTGTATACCAAGATATAAACAAGTACAGCGGTAATCATACAGATATAAGCTAGTACGTTATGACCTGAAATAATTTCGCCAAGAATTGGAATATCTTTGATAATTGGGATATGAATTGTTGGTAATACTTTACTAGGTAATGATGCAGTAGTACCTTTACTACCTGTAATAATGAATAATAAGAATACAGTGAAACTTGATGCAAATACGTTTAATGCGATACCCCCCATAATCGGTGTTGTTTTAAGTTTGATTGCACTAAATACGAGGATCAATGCCATAATCACACCAGAGCCTATAGCGATAAGTAATCCCAACCAAGCACTGTGTGTCCATACACTACCAAGAACCCCCATAATTGCAGCAACTAACATAATACCTTCAACTGCGATATTAGGTAATCCAGAAAGGTTAGCAGTATAGGCAGACATTGATGCAAACATCAATGGTACGCATACACGAATAACAACAAAGAAGAATGAAGCACTGAAGATTAAGTCCTTATATTGTTCCATTTGCTTTACCTCCTTCTTTTAGTAATGAACGATCTCGCCATTTCTTTAAGAAATATTGAGACATGATTAAGAAAACAAGAATTGCTTCTACAAACGATGCCATTTCAACTGGAACATCTGTTGTACGAGACATGATTTCAGCACCTACACGAATATAGGCAATACCAAATGATGCAAGTAATACACCAAATGGATTATTTTTTCCAAGGGTAGCGATTAGCGCACCGGTAAATCCTAAACCAGGCAAGGCGACCCACGTAAATCGTTCATACATACCTAATAATTCAATGGATGAACCCATTCCTCCAATAAATCCAGAAATGAAGTGAACTGATAAGAATAAAGCGAAAGCACTCATGCCTGAATATTTTGCAAAGTTTGAATTAAGTCCTGTCATACGAATACTATAACCCAGCTTTGTTTTGAATAATAAGATGAACATGAGAATTGTTACAACAAACAAGACAAGTACACCGATATGTGTTCTTGTACCTGGAATAAAGATAGGTAGACGTGTTGTTTCCATAAACTTATTACTTGCAACTGATGGAACATCACTTGCACGGATAAATGTTTTAACGAAGAATAGGCCTAGTCCAAAGAGGATAGAGTTCATCATCAAGGATACAACTAATTCGTTTGTATTATATTTTGCTTTAAAGTAACCAGGAATTAACGCAACTAATCCACCAAAGATACTCGAAATAAGAATAGTTAAGATTGGGTCAAGGAATGCATTACCAAACATTTGAGAAGCTACTGTTGCAGTAACAACACCACAAATGTAATAAATACCCTCTGTACCTAAATTAAATAACCCAGTTCTAAAGAGTAATGAAGTTGCAAGACCTGCAAAGCCAATTGGCACCATGGTTTCAAGAACATTACCAAAGTATCTTATCTTTGTAAAAGGTGCGGTAATTAATTTAACAAATGCATCAACAGGAGTTTGTGATACAAGCATGAGAATAATGAATGAGATGAGAAAGGCAATTGCGATAGCAACAAGTGTTTTAACAATCTCAAACATTACGTCAGAATTTTTCTTAAACACGGTAAGCCCTCCTTATTTCTTCATCAGATTGTTTCTTAACACCTAACATGTATAGACCTAAATCTTTATCTGTAACATCTCTTGTGTTTTCAAAGTAGGCAACGATTTCACCATCATACATAACAAGTAATTTATCGCTTAAGTCCATAACTTCGGTTAAGTCAGCACTGACAAGTAGAATAGCTCTACCTTCATTTCTTAAATCGATTAATTGATTATGAATAAAGTTAGCACTACCAATATCAATACCACGAGTAGGTTGTTCAGCGATAAGTAGTTGAGGATCTGTTTGATATTCACGCGCAACTACAACCTTTTGGATATTACCACCAGATAGACTACCAATTTTTGTTTTTCCTGATGATGTCTTGATACTAAATTTTGAAATCAAACCATCTGCGATAGATTTGATACTCTTGTTTTTCATGAAGAATTTACCACTGAGTTCTGGTTGATCATAATAAGTAGAAATAATATTATCACTGATGGATGCATTTGCAGCAATTCCATCTTTCATACGATCTTCAGGAATATAAGCTAAACCTTTTTGTCTTCTAAGTTTAATTGGCATTGTTGAAATGTCTTCATTGTTTAAACGAATTGTACCGGATGTAAAAGGTCCCATACCGGCAATAGCTTGAATTAGTTCAGATTGTCCGTTTCCTTGTACACCGGCAATACCTAATATTTCACCAGTTCGAACTGAGAAGTTAATATCATGTAGTGTATGTTTTTTTGATGTTTTAATTTCTAAGTTTTCAACTGATAGTACAGCTTGTGTATTTTCTAGTTTCTTCTTAATATCTTCAAATGATGTAGATAGTTCGCGACCTACAATTAGTTCAGTCATTTTTTCAATTGAAATATCCTTAGCATCATATGTTCCACAACTCTCTCCATTTTTCATAATAGTAATACGATCACTAATTTGTTTTACTTCATTTAATTTATGAGAAATAAAGATTACTGTATGACCTAATTCTTTAAACTTTTTTAATTCAATAAATAAGGCATCAGTTTCTTGTGGTGTAAGTACAGCTGTAGGTTCATCAAGAATAATAACTTCTGCATCTTGATAAAGAGTTTTAAGTATTTCTACTTTTTGCTTTGCACCAACTGATAGTGTTTCTATTTTAGCTTTTACATCAATTTCAAAATTGTATTTCTTAGCGAGTTCTGAAGCTTTTTTCATTGCTTGATTATAATCGATGAAGAATTTATTTTTTACAGGTTCATTACCAAGTACAATGCTTTGGGCAACGGTAAAACTTGGAATCAACATGAAGTGTTGATGAACCATTCCTATACCAAGCTTAATTGCCTCCATTGAGTTTTCAAAACTAACGTTTTGTCCTTTGTAGACAATTTGTCCTTCACTTGGTTTTTCCATACCAAAGGCAATCTTCATGATTGTTGATTTACCAGCACCATTTTCACCAACAACAGAATGAATTTCTCCTTTTTTGAAATCGATGCTTACTTTACGATTCGCAAATACACCGTTATCGTAAACTTTTGTAATCTCTTTTAAACTTAAGATGATATCGTCCATACAATCCCCTTTCTAATAAAAATAATGCTCTACCAATGGGGTAGAGCATTACTTATGAATATTATTGAACGCCAGCTTTTAATTCTTCCCATTTTGTATTGTCTGTTTCAAGACGAATTTGAGGGATATCGAACTTGCCGTCGATTAAATCTTGTTCAAGTTGTTCGATAGCAGCTTTTTGTTCATCAGTGAAGTAGTTATTGAATGCATCATTTTTAACGATTCCTACTCCGCCTTCTTTATATCCTAATAATTCTTTTTCACCAAATGGAAGTGTTCCATCTAAATACATATTGAATGCACGTACTAAAGCTTTGTCGCAATTCTTTGTAGCAGATGATAAGATAACTTTTACGATTTCAGGTTTTTCGCTGAATGTTAATGATTGGTCAGAGTCAACACCAATTGCCCAAACACCTTCCATACCTGAAGCTGATTCAAATAAACCGTTTCCTGCACCACCAGCTGCGTGGAAGATTACATCAACGCCTGATTTGTACATGTTGTCTGCTTGTTCTTTAGCTTTTGGAGCATCTTGGAAGTTTCCAACATAACCGAATGACATTTTGATATCTGGGTTAACTGCTTGAGCACCTACGATATATCCACCAAAGAAGTCATTGATAGAAGGTGAATCCATACCACCGATTGCACCGATGTTACCAGTCTTAGTTGCAGTAGCTGCAACAATACCAGCTAAGAAACCTAATTCTTCTGATTTGTATGTCATTGCATAAACATTTGGCAAATCTTCTGGAGCACTATAATCGAAGTTGATGAATTGTTGTTCAGGGAATTCTTTTGCGATTTTGTAAAGAGAAGGTTCAGCTTCCCAGTTACCACCAATAATTAAGTCGTAACCTCCTTCAGCTGCTTCTAGGTAATAGTTTTCCCATTTACTATTGTCTTTACCCATTTCAATTAATTTTGCTTCAACGTTTGGCATTGCACTGATTTCTTGGAAACCAGAGTAAACAATGTCGAAGTAAGATTGGTCACCAATGTATGGTAACAATAAGGCTACTTTAATTGTTTTTTCACCTTCAGGTTGGTCAGTAGCTGCAGGATCAGTAGTTGCTGGTTTTCCTGAACATCCAACAAGTCCGATAGCGAGTAGCGTAACCAAAAGTACTGCTAAAATCTTTTTCATTTCATTCCTCCTGTTTTATATTGAAAACTGTCCTTCCAGTTTACAATCAATTAATGATACTTTTCCGTTTCCTTTAATATAAAATCCGAACATACCTAAGACATCTTGGTTTAGACTTACAGGTATTGATTCGCTTTGATTGTCTATATGTACATTAATTAAATCACAAGTACTAATGACTTTCAATGTAGAATTCGATTTTTTGTATATTAATCCTGATTTGTATGTTTCCGTAATATTTAATCCATTTCGAATGCATAAAGAAATGGGTTGACCATCAACAAATTTTAATGAGACAAAGTCTGTATAGCCACGAGAACTAAAACAAAAATGAGTTTCATCACAATCAAAATTGCAATTGAATTCTACTGTTCTTTGATTCACGTTTGGATTTCCCATTTGAATGAATGCATCATCATTACTCTTTAATTCTACACCAAGATTTGTGTAATCGAGATTACCTTTATGAAGACTAAAGAAGAATGGATTGATACATTGATCTTCGCCAAATGTTAAACCAAAATCACAAGGTTGATGAGTACGGAAATCAACATAAGATTTCATTGTATGATCGATAGAGAAAGATTGAATCATAATATATTTTCTCATGATGCGCTCATTGAATTCAAAATGAATACCAATCTTATGAACAGTTTTACTGGTTTGAGTAATTTGATGTTGAAGTGTTAGTTGATCTTCCAATAAAGTAAGGGGAGAATCTTCGATTGTGTTATCAGTATACCAAACACGAATACAACAAGTGAGATGACAACTCAATGGATTTTGTAGACTTACGGTAATGGTTTGATTAGGAAAAACTTGTGGAGAGAATAGCGGGTCATAACGAGCATCATAAATATCATTAGGTAAAAAATATGTAATTTTATTTACGTCCAAATCGTATCCTTTAAAACAGTTATTTAAAATTATTTTTAATTGATTATTTTCTTGTTTTAAATTTGATTCACAATAACGAGAAGAATGTGTTACAAATCCTTTTGTTGCATACGGTAAATCAAAAGCATAACTTGTGAATTGTGGATTACGACGCATGTTACTTGGTATTTCAAATTCGTTTGATTCAAATGCAAGTCGTGTGAATTCATATGCACTATCACTTACAGTAGTTTGATTTAAATATCCATTGTTGCTCGATGCTAAAAGAATATCATTAATTGGTAATATCCATTTTTGGTCAATATGATTAATTCCAACAACGCAACCTATGATAGAACCAACATTTCCACAATTACAATCTGTATCATAACCAAGGGTGCAAAGAAGAGTCATGGTCTTTGTGAAATCATTATGTCCATAAAGAAGAGCTAGAATCATAATCGCAATATTTGGAATGATATGACACATACCAGGGAAATGATCGTAGCTGTACTTAGATAAAATATAATCAAAGCATTTCATTTCATCGTCAGGGTTTTCGTCATAATAGCGAATGATGTCCTTTACTACTTGGTAATAAGTTGAGGATGAATCAATATAATCTAATGCATCATTTACAATCTGATAAGTATCAGTATAAGTAAAACTAAGCGCAATCATTACGGCAACATAAACGCCACCTTCTATACCATCTTGATCATGAGTGATTGAACTAGCAAGATATGCTAATTTCTTTGCAACATGAGGATCACCAAGTGAACAATATCCGCACCAATCCACAAAGATTTGACCACCAATTTGTTCTGCCATGATTTGGCCATTTGTTTTTGATGAACCAGATAGAGGGGGTTCAATTCCATTCACTAAATTCAAATAACTAGTGTGTTCAGTTGATATCCCTTTTCCACCCCACCAAAAGAAACCATGTTCATAAGGGATGTAGTTTAACATTGTGTTTGCGATATCTTGTGCAGTAATATCTTTTATTTTCTTATTGCGTAAAACTTCTTTAAAGAAGAGTGGTCCATTACTGTCATCATCAGCTGCGAATACACCATAATCAACAACATAGTCATTGATTGTACCATAGGTTGATTTAATTTCGTCATAAGTCCAAGCTTCAACAGGAGCACCTAATCGAATGCCAATGATTTTACCCATCCAAGCACTATATATTTTTTCATATGCAGTTTTAAAATCCATACGTATATCCTCCTTTTGGTTGCGTATCCATTTTAGATATAATAAGATTAACATACTTAACAATTGCTTTGGAGGTAGAAATATGATTTATCCAAAATTTATTCAAGATAAAAGTACAATCGGTGTTGTAGCGCCATCCTTTGGTGTTGCAGGTGAACCATATTATGATAACTACATCATCGCAAAAGAATCATTACAAGAGATGGGCTTTCGACTAGTCGAATGCCCAAGTATTTATAACTTAGAAAAAGGACAAAGTAATTTACCAAAAATTCGTGCGAAAGAATTAATGGACTTTTACGAAGATGATTCAATTGATTTTCTTTGGTCATGTGCAGGCGGAGAGATTATGAATGAAATACTGCCATACTTGGACTTTGAAAGAATAAAACAGTTAAAACCAAAATGGTTTATTGGATACTCAGATAATACATGTTTCATACAGCCACTTGCGACGAAATCAAATATCGCATCACTATATGGCATGTGCATATCAGAATTTAATTCATTACAAATCAAAGAAGCAAGTCAAGCATTGATTAATTTATTAATGGGTAAGCAACATCTGTTTTATCAGTTCTTAGATCAACCGACACAAACGATTACGAATGAAAATACAATGATTGAAGGAAGATTATTAGGTGGTTGTGTAGAAGTAATTATGAATCTTCTTCAAACACAATACGATGGTACTCTTGCATTTATTGAACAGTATGAAGGCGATGTGATTTTGTATTTAGAAGCGTATGAATTAAATTCGCTTGGTATGAAACGTACTTTGTGGCAATTAAGAGAACTTGGATATTTGAACAAAATAAAAGGTATTCTAATTGGTAAACTAAGAAATGATGAACCAGCGTTTGATGTTACAATCACTGAAGCATTATTAGATTTAGAATTAGATATACCTGTAATTTATGATGTGGAATTTGGTCATACATATCCAACGATACCTATGGTAAATGGAGCTTATGCAAAAGTAAGTGTTATCAATCAAAGATTTTCAATTGATTATGATTTTACTCGTTAATGAAAGATACAATTCTTTGAATATTTGTATCAGTAAAAAAGATGTCATCAGTATGAATTGCATCATCAAATAATTCTAGAGTAATGGATTGATTTGGGTACTTCGAAGTAACTTCGTTATAAAAATCAATACTTTGTTGATGAGGTACTAAGCGATCACCTGTACCATGCTGTAAGAGAATACGGGGCATATCTTCTTGGATAAATGTAGTTGGATTTAGTGTAGATAGGACTTCTTCTTTGAAGAAGTTTTCTTTTCCTATGAGTAAACTGATAAGACCATCTTCATCATAGATGCTTGTATCACTTGTGAATGTACAACCAAGATCAATCAGTTGTTTCTCCATTTTAGTTGTGTCGATAGCTGGATAAAATGCAACAATACTTTTTAGTTTTGTTTTTGGTTGTGGAATAGGAGTACCTAGTAACTGAGTGTCTTGGATTAATCCTGCAAGTAGTGCAAGATGAGCACCTGCGGATTCACCCCAAATATGTAAGTTCTCTAAATCAAAATGATATTTATCTGCGTTATTTTCAACCCAAAGTAATGCTTGTTTAATATCAACGATTTGTTGCGGATAGCGAGCATCAACAGAAAGTGAATAATCGATAGATACTACATTCATGCCATAATTTACAATTTTGATCATACCATGCATAAACTTCGATTGTTTATATCCACTAATCCAACCGCCACCATGAACTACAACGATGGTCGGTTTTTTAGTTGGGGTTGTATCGGGTAAATACACATCTAATTTTTGGTTGCCATAGTAGGTAATATCTAACTCATGAATTGGAAATAAAGAGGGATCCATATGGCCTTGGTCAAACTCTAAAAAACTTTTTAATTTATTACATAATTCCATGATTGTACTCCTTTATCTATTGATTCAATTATAACAACTCAGTTTTCAATTTAAAGTACTATTTGGATAGAAGTGTAGAACACAAAGGTTTCCATAGGTTGTGATAAACTGAAATTAGAAAGACTTAATGGTTTTATTATGACGTTACTTTATTATGCACTCGCAACGATGTTTGCGATTATGGTGGGAATTGCTTCAGGACTTGGACCTGGATTAATTATGAAACCACTCTTTGATTTAATGAACTTACACTCAGTAACTGAAATAGGTAACTATATTTCGATTGCTTTTTTACCAGTGTTAGTGATTTTGACTTATCGTTTTTTCAAAAATAATAAAGCACCTGTTGATTGGAAACGTGTTGCTACTTCTGCATGTGGTGCAATAACAGGTGGAATACTGGGTGAATACTTTTTTGAATTCATGGTAAAAACAAATGAATTGCTTGTTAAACAAATACAAACATTTACACTTGTTGTCATCATTGTAATTATGTTGTTTTATTTTTTAAAGAAAGTAGAGATTAAGGAAGCCAAAATTGAAACAAAAGCGAAAGTATATATACTAAGTTTAGTTTTATCCGCAAGTATCATTTTCTTAGGGTTTGGTGGTCGAGGATTGAATTTGGCAGCTTATTTAACTTTCTTTCCTTATGATAAAAAAGAAGCGCCTTTATTATCAATTGTAATTATCTTCTGTGCGCAAGTAACTAAACTAACTAAAATAGCACTAACTTCAGGATTTGGTACATTTGATCCTAAAGTAGTTATTGTGTTATTGGTTACATCTACAATAGGAAGTTTACTTGGATATACGATAAATAAATACGTTCCTAAAAAGTATATTAATCCAATTAGTATAGCGATATTAATATTTGTAGGATGTCTAACTACTTTGAATCTAATTCGTCTTTTCTAATTGATTGACTATTGTTTATAAGTAGAATAATCTAAAGTTAAGAATTAAGGTATTTAACCCGTTTTCTTGGTACTTGCTTTTGTGATATAATAACAAACAGTTGAAAGAGAGGTGTACAACTTGAATTTAGTTATTGGGGCATTCCCTTATTTTGTACTACCATTAATACTTTCTTTTATTTTTATCCCTATGGCAAAAAAAATAGGTTTAAACCTTGGAATATACGCTGAAGAGAACCAAAGAACAGTGCATCATGGTAAAATTGTTCGAATTGGTGGACTTGCAGTTTTCTTAGCATTTATGATTTCGATGGCAATCTTTGTGAAAGCAGATGATACTCTAAATGGTATTTTATTAGGTGGTATTGTTATTTTCATTGGTGGGTTGTTGGATGATATCTTTGATTTAAAGCCAATTATTAAACTTGCATTTCAAATTGTTGCAGCACTAATTGCGATGATTGTAGGTCAAGTGTATTTATCATCAATTAGTTTGCCGTTTGGAATTCAAATTAATAATATCTTTATATCAGGGTTTGTCACATTTGTATGGATAGTAGGTATTACAAACGCGATTAATCTTATAGATGGTTTAGATGGTTTATCAGGTGGTATTTCATTTATTGTAACTTGTACCATAGGGTTACTTGGATTCTTTATGGGAAGACGTGATATTTGTATTATGTCTTTGATTCTTGCGGGTTCAATACTTGGATTCTTAAAATATAACTTCCATCCTGCTAGTATATTTATGGGGGATTGTGGAGCATTATTCTTGGGGTATATGATTGCAACAATTTCATTACTTGGGTTTAAAACGACAGCATTTATTACATTGGGGTTTCCAATATTGATGTTGTTTATCCCAATCTCAGATACGCTAATAGCGATCATAAGAAGAAAGCTTAAAGGACAAAAGATCTCAGAAGCAGATCGTAGTCATTTGCATCATATCTTAATGTATAAATTAGACTTGGGCCATCGTAATGCGGTTTTAATTCTGTATTTGATGACCATGTTATTTGGGGTAAGTTCAGTAGTTAGTTATTTTGACAAGGTTGCAGGGCTTATCATGGTGTTGATTCTTCTACTTATCTCGGAAATCTTTATTGAGAAAACAGGCATGATTAATCCTAAATTTCATCCATTATTAGGACTTTATAGACGGATACGAGGAAAAAGTAAGGACGAGACAAACGAACACTGAAAAATCAGTGTTTTTTTTAGTTCTTTTTAAGGATGAACTTCATTTCTTGCAAATAAGTGAGTAAGGAGGCAAATATGACTAAATTAAGAATAGAAAATGTTTTGAGGGGTGAAGATGAGTGTGTTCATCATATTCGGGACATATGGACATCCTTCATCGATGCTAAAACAAAGTATGTAAGACATGTCGATGAGAAAAATTGTGATTGTTATCTGATAAGTGATGCAAATTGGGCCATTCGTGGAAAAACATTATCATGTCAGGAGATGGGGATTAGAATTAGACCGGGAGATATTTGTTATATTGATTATGGCCAAGCGTATTTAAATGAAATAGGTTTTCAACATTTTGGATTGGTCATCCGAATCTACCAACAAAAAGCATTTGTAGTGCCCATGACATCCAATGAAGTTCAATATAATAGTGCTTATGATCCAATAAATAATCCTTCTGGGAAAAGACATTTGATGCGTTTGGGGTGGTTACCCCGGGATGAATCGTAAATCTGTTCTCTTTCTAAACGATTGTAAGTTTATAAACTCTGCAAGAGTTATTGATGTAAAGGCACATCTTGATGTTGATTCAGCTTATTTTGCTCAAATAAAGAAACGCATTATACAGATGATTGATGAAGATGAAGGGGAGTAAATCCTTAAACAATGTGATAAACTAGAAGTATGATGAATAAACTTAATTCTAAAAAATGGATAGTTGCAGTATCAGGAGGGCCAGATTCTATGGCTCTTTTAGACATGTGTGTTAAAAATAAAGTAAATGTTGTTGTAGCACATGTGAACTACCATAAACGAGATACTGCGGATCGAGATGAAAGTTGCGTACGCAATTATTGTGAAATGCATTCAATTCCTTTTCATGTGATACATCCTAAGAAAACGACAACTGGTAATTTTCAAGCTTGGGCTCGGGATGTACGATATGATTTTTTTGTGCAATGTTATCTAAATGAGAAAGCTGATGGATTACTTGTGGGGCACCATCAAGATGATTTAATAGAAACTTATCTATTTCAAAAGAAAAGAAACTCAATTCCTTCAATTTATGGTATTGCGGAGAAGACTAAACAAGGCAAGATGCTAATACAAAGACCGTTACTTAAAATGAGTAAAAGGGATTGTATGGATTACTGTATTGAAAATCATGTCCCTTATCAAATTGATGAATCAAACTTGGGGAATGATTATACTCGAAATAAAATTCGACACAACATTGTAGAGAAAATGAGTCAAGAAGAACGCAAAGCGATATTAAAGGAAATTAAAGAAAAAAATATAGAGAAGAAAAAGATTGAAAAGAAATATTCGCCAATTATTAAAGGAAAGCAACTTAATTACACATTGATTGAACATGAACCGAAAGAAATTCGCCTTGTATGTTTAAGATTGTGGTTTAAACAACAAAAGCGGCAAGAAGCGAATAATACAAAAAGCTTCTTTGAACAATTAGATCATGTATTAATTTCTAGACCCAATTATGAATTGGAACTAAATGAAGGCTTGTTTACTTGCTCAAATCGAATTTGTGAAATTATGGGAAATGAGGACAAAAGCTATAAAGTTGTACTACAATCTATTCATGACTTTAAAACACCACATTTTATTGTGAAAGCAAAGGGATTGATGGGAGTGAATGCATGTACAGTGAAAGAAAGTGATTTTCCGATTACAATAAGAAATGTAAGACAAGGAGATTTCATTCAACTACGTTTTGGTACGAAGAAAATAAACCGGTGGTTTATTGATCGAAAAATACCATTAAAGGATAGAAAGAATTGGCCAGTTGTCTTAAATTGTAATGATGAAGTGATATTAGTGCCCGGAATTGGCTGTAATGTGGAACATTACTCTATAAAACCGAACTTATTTGTGTTAAAATACTGAATATCGCGGAGGAAAAAATATGCACCAATTGATAAAGAGAGTATTAGTAACTGAGGAGCAAATCGTTGAACGCTCAAAGGAATTAGCAAAACAAATAACTGAAGATTATTCAGGAATGGAACCACCTTTGTTTGTAGCTTTGCTAAAGGGATCTGTACCTTTCCTAGCTGAACTAGTTAAACATGTTGAAATGGATATTGAATTTGATTTCATGGATGTATCTAGTTATGAGGGTACTGAATCAATCGGTGATATTAAAATATTAAAAGATTTAGATCGTTCTATTAAAGGACTAGATATTATTCTTGTAGAAGATATTGTGGATACAGGAAGAACACTTACAACGGTGCGTCAAACATTATTGAATAAAGGAGCTCATTCTGTAAGAATAGTCACTTTACTGGACAAACCTAGTCGTCGTGTAGTAGAAATTGAAGCAGAATATACGGGATTTGAAATCGAAAATGAATTCGTGGTTGGATTTGGATTAGACTTCAATCAAAAATACCGTAATTTACCATATATCGGTGTATTAAAAGATGAATGTTATCAATAAATAGTAAGGAGTGTGTTTAATTGATGAAAAATAACAACCGGTTTTTAAACTATTTACCATACTTGGTTGTTGCTATCGCAATGTTTAGTTTATTCAACTTAGGTGGAGGATCAAGTTCTACACAAAAGCTTTCATACAATGAATTGCTTAATGTGTTAGAAACTCAAGATGTCACTAAGGCGGATGTAAGCATTGGATACAATGTAATTCATGTTAAAGGGGTTTACAATGATGGGACACAAGATGTGATCTTCTCATCAACAGTACCAAATACTGAAAGTCAATCAGATTTAGTATTGGAATTACTTAATGAGGGACAAGTTGCAGTAATAGATTCGGAAGAAAGTAATCTATTTATTGATACCTTACTTTCATTTATTCCATACTTGTTGCTTGGTGGATTTGCTGTATTCATGTTAACTAAGATGAATGGTGGCGGAAACAACAAGGCCTTTGAATTTTCTAAATCTAGAGCTAAGCTTGAAGGCGACATTCGTGTCCGTTTTAAAGATGTAGCTGGATGTGATGAAGAAAAAGAAGAAATGATAGAAATTATTGATTACCTTAAATCGCCAAAGAAATTTGCGAAGATGGGTGCTCGTATTCCTAAGGGAATTTTAATGGTAGGTCCTCCAGGAACAGGGAAGACATTACTTGCTAAAGCTGTTGCTGGTGAAGCAGATGTACCATTCTATAGCATTTCAGGTTCGGATTTCGTTGAAATGTTTGTAGGGGTTGGTGCTAGCCGTGTTCGTGATATGTTTAAGAAAGCGCAACAAACTGCTCCATGTATGATTTTTATTGATGAAATTGATGCCGTAGGACGTCAACGTGGTGCTGGATTTGGTGGAGGTCACGATGAACGTGAACAAACATTAAACCAACTCTTAGTTGAAATGGACGGAATCGGTGAAAATGCGGGTATTGTTATGATTGCCGCAACAAATAGACCAGACGTATTAGACCCTGCATTATTACGTCCAGGACGTTTTGATAGACAAATTACAGTATCTTTACCAGACCGTAAGGGACGTAAAGAAATTCTTGAAGTTCATGCTAGAAACAAACATTTAGGACCAGATATTGACTTGGAAGCATTAGCTAAACGTACTCCTGGATTCAGTGGTGCAGATTTAGAGAATGTATTAAATGAAGCTGCGATTCTATCTGTTCGTGAAAGTTTAGATACAATTCATATGGCTCAACTTGATGAAGCAATTGACCGTGTAATGATGGGACCTGCTAAGAAGAGTCGTAAATATGATGAAGCTAGTAAAAAACTTGTTGCTTATCATGAAGCAGGACATGCAATTATCGGATTGTTCCTTGATGATGCTACAGTTGTACAAAAGATTACAATTATTCCTCGTGGTCAAGCAGGTGGATATAACTTGATGACTGAAAAAGAAGAAAAAATGATGCGTACGAAAAAAGACTTAATGAGTACAATCACTTCTTATATGGGTGGACGTACTTCTGAAGAAATTTTCTTTGATGATATTTCTGCCGGGGCATCGGGTGATATTGAATCTGCAACACGTATTGCACGTGATATGGTTACTTTATATGGTATGAGTGATTTAGGACCAATTAAATATGATAGTGGAAGTGGCAATGTCTTCTTAGGAAGAGATTACAATTCACCATCAAATGTATCAGGACAAATCGCATTTGAAATTGATCAAGAGGTTCGTAAGATTATTGATACTTGTCACAAACATGCACATAAGATTATTTCTGAGCATAAAGAAGACTTAATTAAAATTGCGAATGCATTGTTGGAATATGAAACAATCACTGCTGAACAAATTGATCGTGTAATCAAAGGATTACCAATCAATGAAAGTCTTCCTAAGACTGAAGTAAAAGTAGATGATGCAAATGTGGATGCACCAGTTGTGAAGAAAACAACTCGTAAACGCAAACCAAAAGCTGAACAAGATCAACTTCCATTGGAAGAACCTAAACCAGTAGAACAAAAACAAGATGAAAATCCTTCGTTAGATGAGATTAATGAAAATGACTCAGTTGAAGAAGAGATTGAAACAAAGACTCCAAAAATTTAGATTAACAAAGGGCGATAACGGTTAAAGTTATGGCTCTTTTTATTGACAAGAATACTTGTCAGAGTTATAGTTAAGTATGACAAGTATTCTTGTCAACGTATGAAGTGATGAGGAGGATCATAACATGTTAAAGAAGGTATTATCGTTATTCTTATGTGCTTTCATTGTTATTGGATTAACGGGATGTCAAACAAAACCTGTAGAACCCACTAGCAATCCAGAAGCCAATGTAGAGGAACAAGCTCGCTTTGATGAATTTACAAAAAATGAAATTAAAACTTATTTAGAGGATAATTATTTAACGGTACATCAAACTGTATCAAAACCGGAAGAATTTGGTGTTGATGTAAACAATATTGTTGTTCAAATGTCTGAACCTTGGAGTGAAGAACAATTTGCAAAAACGGTTGAAGAGTTTGAAGTAAGTAAAAAAGAATTTGAAACTTTTGATAGAAATGTATTAACTGAAAAACAACAAAATACTTATGATATAATTCAAGATCAAATTGAATTAAATTTAATGTCTAACAGTAAAGACTTTGAATATGTAGGAAATGTATTTGGTCTATTTAGTGGATTGCAAATTTCAGTACCACAAATTCTTTCGGATTTTGTTTTCCATGAGCCAAAGGATGTTGAAGATTTGATTGCGCTTATGAACAGTGTAAAACCAATGTTTGAAAGTTATACTGAATATGCAAAAAAACAAAAAGAAGCTGGTTATTTTATGTCAGACTACAATGTTGACGAAGTAGTTAACTACGCCAATAATCTAGTTAATGAAGGCTATGGCGAAGAAATGATGGCTGTTGTTGAAGAAAATATCAATGCATATGATGGCATCGATGATGCAGCTAAAGCAAAATATATTGAAGAAGCAAGAACTGCTTATACAGATGTGGTTGCACCTGCATACACTAAACTAGCAGAAGAACTAGAAGCATTAAAAGATCCTGAAAACAATCAAATGGGATTAGCTCATTATGAGAATGGTAAAGAAATCTATGAATTATATTACCGTATGTATACTGGTTCAACATTAACAATTGATGAAGCTGAAACAATGTTAAAAGAAAGACTTGTTTCAAGTGTGCAAGAAATGCAAGCAGCAATAATGAAAGACCCTGCAGCACTTGAATTAGTACAAAACAATGATTTAAAAGCAGGATATGATTCTTATGAAGCAATGATTGAAAGTTTAATTGCATGGTCTAAAGATCATTACACAGAAATTAAGATTCCTGAGTATGAAGCAGTACCAGCATCTAAACTAGTTTCTGATGGTGTTGGGGCTTACTACATCACACCATTTATTGACAAAGAAGGTAAAAACTTTATTCGTGTAAATACAAGCAATGCATCATTGATTGATGATTTACAAACTTATTATTATATAGCACATGAAGGTGTTCCAGGTCATATGTATTACTATAACTATGTTGTACAAAACGATATTGATCCATACAACTTATTACTTGCGACTTACCTTGGCTTCTCAGAAGGATTCGCAAACTATGGAGCATCATACGCTTTAGAAGCAGCTGATACAAATGAAGCATTAAAAGAAGTAATGCGTGCTAACTTTGATGTTAACTGGGCTGTTTCAGCATTACTTGATATTGGAATTCATTATCATGGATGGACAATTGAAGAATTCAATAGTTTCCTTGAATCTGTAGGATTTGGTGGAGTAGATATGACAAGTACATATTATATGACACAATCTAATCCGGGAGTTAACTTATCATATGGTATAGGTTACTTTGAAATCTTAGACTTACGTGAAAAAGCAGAAACTGAACTTGGTGACAAGTTTGATGAAAAAGCATTCAATGATACATTATTAAAATCAGGAAATGCACCATTCAGCATCGTAACTAAGAATGTTGAAGATTACATTGCGAGTAACAAATAAATAAACAAAGACACTTCGAGAAACTCGAAGTGTCTTTCTAAATAATAAAGCCTAGAATGATGGCTATTATCACAAGTACTGGTGCAGGTACTTTTTTTGTGTAAAGTAAGATAAAGAACAAAAGGACAAACAAGAATTGATTAAAAGGCAATAATGGTGTGAATAGAAGCGTAAATGCAGTTTTTAGTAACAAACCACACGCTACAGCACTAATACCCTTTAAGGCAATCTTGATGGCTTTAATTTGTCTAAGTTTATCCCAAATTGGATAAATAAAATAGATTAGGAATATACCGGGTAGAAAGATGGAAATTCCAGAACATAACCCGGAAAATATTTGCATAAATAAATTTGTATTTCTTGCAGTTAATCCCCCAACAAATGAACTAAAACCAAACATTGGACCAGGTAATCCCTGAATTAAACCATATCCAATTAAAAATTCTTGTTGGGATAGGAATTTGTAGTTGTCAACAAATTCAGAAATCATAAGAGGGACTACAACTTGTCCGCCACCAAATACAAGATAGCCAAATTTATAAAATTCATAAAATAAGATTGAAAGTAATGAACCAGTGAAAATCATAAGAAGATAACTTCCAATCGCAAAAATGAAAAATAAGATTAAATAAGTCCAAGATGGTTTTATATGGAAATCTGATATATTTACATCGGTTTTTTCTATTTTTATCATCACATAACCACCTAGAAGTAATAAAATAGGATACAGCCATGTTGCATGAATAAAGAAAGTTGCGATACCGCTGATTAATGCAAGTATGAGTGTAGGCTTATTAATGATGACTTTTTTAGAAATGTTGAATCCTGCAAACAAGACAAAAGCAATCGCCATGGGTGCTAAGTATCTTAGAAAATCAGTTGATAGATGATTTGATTCAAGATAAGGAAACACAATCGCAAGACCTGTCATTAAAACAAGCACAGGCAAAGCCCAAACTAAAAGTGTTAAAAAAGCGAGTAGTTTGCCTCCGACTTTATAACCAATAGCGGCTATTGTTTGAGTGCTTGTAGGACCAGGAAGGATAGAACATAGAGCATTAAGTTCAATTAGTTCTTCTTCGGTTAAATATTTCTTCTTATTAACTAGTTGCGAGTAGAAAATTCCAAAGTGAGCTTCAGGTCCACCATAAGCACCAAGTGAACAGATAAATACATCGAATAAAAAACGGGTAGTTTGCATAGAAATCCTCCAAAGATAATTCCGTATACTATTTTCACATAAATCAAGATGAAGTAGAACTCATATGCTATGGGGTTAACATAAACTTAATAATAAATTTTCTACACCATCATCAACTAAATCATCTTCTAGCTAAATTTCAACTCCCATTTTATATGCTTCTTGTAATTGTGATGAATGTTTTGCATCATCCTTTTCATATAATCCAGAGCCATAGATAGAATTCATAATTTTTGAACTAGGTAAACAATCCGTAAATCCTCTTAAGGAATCCATAGTCCGTTCCATTAAATCTTTTTCATCGGCAGCTGTTGCGATAAAATAGAAATCTTTATCACTGATTTCTGTGTAACGAGGTAATGTTCGATCAATAAGTGTTTTCATTTGTGCGCTCATTGAATAAAAATAAACGGGCGTTGCGAGAACAATAACATCTGCTTGAATCATTTTGTTAAGAATCTCATCCATTTCATCTTTTTGAACGCACTTGTGTGTTTTGCGACAACCATAACATGCAAGACAGGGTTTGATGTTCTTTTCTTGTATATAAATTGTTTCTGTTGTATGCCCAACACTTTGTGCACCTTGTGCAAAAGCATAACTTAGCTGTTCGGAGTTCCCATTTTTTCTAGGACTCCCTAATAAAATTAAAACTGATTTTTTCATCTTCTTCACCTTAATTTCCTTTAATAGCTAGACGATCTAGCCACGATATAATTTCTGGTTTTGCATCTTCTATGTTATTTCTTGAAATAGATAATCCTTGATTTGAGACAGATGCATTTGGTTCTAACTCTTTGATTGTTTCGATTGTATTAGAAAATCCAGAACCACCATGTGTATTGAATGGAATAATTGTTTTTCCTGAAAAATCATAGTCATCAAAGAATGTGTAGAGTATCATCGGCATATCACCCCACCAATTGGGATAACCAATGAATACAGTTTCATATTGATCGAAGTTCTCAATCGTATTATTAATGGAAGGTCTTGCGTTCTCTTTCTGCTCAGTAGATGCGAGATTTACTAACATCTCATGATTTGTTGGATAGACAGTAACAGGTTCGATTCTAAATGAAGTACCTTGTGTGTACTCTTGAATAACACTAGCAAAATATTGTGTATTACCCATAACTTCGCCGTTGATTACGACGGTACTATTCTCTTCTTCTGGGCTCATGTTGTTTGGTGTTGATGTTTCGGGTAAAGAGAAATAAACGATAAGTAGTTGATTTGATTTGTTTTGTGCGTTCTCAATATTATTTGAATCGACTTGTGTATTTGGTGTAGAAGAATTACATGCAACAAGTCCTAAAGTTAGAAAAGATAAAAGTAGGTAACGAATATACTTATTCATTATATTTTTCCTTTTCTATCTTCTACCATACTGATAAATCGATCTACAGTTTCTGGTGTTTGATGATTAAAGAATAAACTTATTTTGGAATCAAGGTCAGCAATTTTATTCATATCATCTAGAGATAATTCAAAATCAAATATTTCTAAATTTTCTTTCATTCTTTCGATGTGTGTCGATTTAGCAAGTGCCACAACATTACGTTGCATCAGCCATCTTAAGACAACTTGTGCTACAGATTTTTGATATTTATTACCAATTTCTTGTAAAACCGGATTTTCAAACATATTGTTTTTACCTTCACCAAAAGGTGCCCATGCTTGAATTTGTACATTGCGTTTAATCATATTCGTTTGCGCTTCGATTTGTTGGTGAAGCGGATTTACTTCAACTTGATTTACATGTGGGGGAATGTCATTGAATCCAACGATATCAGCTAAACGATCGGGTGCAAAATTGCTTACTCCTATGGCACGTATTTTTCCTTCTCTATATAAATCTTCTAATGCATGATAGGCGCCGTAGTAATCGCCGAATGGCTGATGAAGTAAAACCAAATCAATATAATCTGTTTTTAGTTTCATTAATGATCTTGCGATAGAAGTTTTTGTTTTTTCGTAACCATAGTTACTAATCCATACTTTTGTAGTGATGAATAATTTATCTCTCGGTATTCCACATTTATTGATGGCATTACCAACTTCTTCCTCATTGAAGTAGGATTGGGCAGTATCGATGTGACGATAACCAACTTTGATCGCATTTAATACACATTCTTCACAAATATCTTTGGGGATTTGAAATACTCCAAATCCCAATTTTGGCATGACTACCTGATTGCTTAACGTTACATATTCCATATTTTGATTCCTCCTTGACGTTTACTAATTACTTTAGTATGATCGAATTATAAAACTCGGTAGTAACTACCGGTCAAGAACTATTTTTAAAGGAGAAAATTATGTATTCAATGAAAGAAGTATGTAAGAAGACAGGTATGACATATGAAACACTTAAATACTATTGTAATGAGGGTTTAATTCCCAATGTAAAACGTGATGATAATAATTACCGTGTATTCGATGATCGTGATATTGCATGGATTGATAGTCTATCGTGCTTAAAACAATGTGGAATGAGTATTTCAGAAATGAAGGAATATATCCAACTTTGTTTAAAAGGGGAATCATCAATTCCAGAACGTAAAATAATATTGGATAAGAAAAAGGAATTATTGGAAAGAAAATTGAAGGAAGTAAATGATAGTATTCAGTACATTAATACAAAACAACAATTCTATGATGATGTCCTTGATGGAAAAATAAAATATAAAAGTAATTTGATTATTACAAATTAATATAAAAAAATGTATATTGTCTGAAAAAAATAAAAAAATTTATAAAAAAGTTAAGAATTGAAATAAGCGATAATATAAGGCTTTTTTTGGTATATACAATGATAAAAACTTCACAACTCCTGTAAACGATTACAGAAACCGCTTGCATTTTTTTGATGCATATGATAATTTAGAAATATAAATTAAATGTTGATCCACTTTTTAAAAAAGATTGTTTTTTTTAGAGCTTCATGTAATGGATTACATGGAAAGGATAAAAATGAAAAATCAAGAATCTGTAAAGATCAGTGACGTATCAAAATTAGCAGGAGTTTCTGTTGCGACAGTTTCTCGTGTCATAAATAACACATGCTATGTAAATCCTGAAACAAAAGAGAAGGTACAAAAAGCAATCAATGAATTATCATATGAACCAAACTTATCTGCACGTAACTTAAGAAGAAATACAAGCGGCGCGATTCTTGTGTTAACACCCAATCTTACTAACCCATATTATTCAAATATTATCGAGGGTATTAGTGAGACTGCAAGAAAGTATGGAAGTAGCACATTTGTATGTAGTTCTAACGGAGATAAGAAACAAGAAATGGAATTGATTAAAATGTTGGATAGCCGTAGAGCGGATGCAGCAATTGTTCTTGCGACTAACTATAACGATAAATGGTTATTACCATATGCACAAAAATACCCAGTCGTATTCTGTAGTGAATACAATCCAAAATTAAAAGTTAATCGTGTTTCAGTCGACAATTACAAGGCGGCCTTTGAAGCTACAGAATATTTGATTCAATTAGGACATACTAAAATTGGTATGTTGAGTAGTGAGAATGAGTATATCTCTACAAAACTACGTATGGATGGATTTCTGGATGCTTGCAAAAAACATGGAATCGATAGTTCTAAAAACATTGATTTCGCCTCCAGTGATTACTCCTTCCAAAGTGCTAGGAAACTAGCAACGAAATTACTATCGAAGAAAAATCATGTAACCGCCTTGTTTTGTATATCAGATATTCTTGCATTAGGTGCAATCTACGGTGCAAGGCAAGTAGGACTTGATGTTCCAAATGATGTATCAATTGTTGGATTCGATAACTTGGAATATGCGGAGATGATGGTTCCACAAATCACAACAGTAAATCAACCATGCAGAGAAATTGGAGTATCTGCGATGGAAAGAGTACAAGAATTATTAAATGATCAAGAAGAAAAACCAAAGGTTACTTTACTATCACATCAATTAGTAGTCAGAGGATCTACTGAAAAAATCAAATAGGGTTGAACGAGACGGGAACTCGTTAATCATAAAAATTTCATTAAGAAAGAGAGGAAAGAAAATGAAAAAAGGTTTAAAAGCATTACTCGTATCATTATTAGCATTAAGCCTAGCTGCTTGTAGCGCTCCTGCAAAGGAACCTGCAGCTGGAGGAGAAACTGGAACTACTGGCGATGATAAAATCGTAATTGGTGTTGTTGTTCCATCTGGAGACCATGGGTTTACAGGAGAAAGTTTAGCACATGCTAAAGCTGAAGCTGAAGCAATCAATGCTAGCGGTCAAAATGTTGAAGTTATCGTTAAAGACGGACTTGAAGCAAGTGACCAAATCACATCAATCGAAAACTTACTATCAAGTAGTAATCCTGATGTAATCGTATTATGGCCAATGGAAGGTGAAGCATTACGTAGTGCTGCACAATCTATTACAGATGCTGGTGTTAAACTAGTTATCTATGACCGTTTAATCGATGGTTTCAAAGCTGATACATTTGTTGGAGACATCATGGGAGATAACGTTGGTATCGGTACTCAAATGGGTAACTACCTAACAACATTCTTTGCTGATGATGATGCAGTTAATTACTTACGTTTCATTGGTGATGCATCAACAGTTGGTGTTCAACGTTCACAAGGTATGGATGATGTAGTTGATCCTGCTAAATTCGTTCAAATGAAAGACACATTCGTAACAAACTGGAGCTCAGAAACATCACAAAACCTTATGGAAGAATGGTTAGCTGGAGCTACTAAAGAAGAAATCGAAAGTTTAGATTTAATCGTAACTCATGATGATGAAATTACAGATGGTATCATGAATGCATTAGAAGCTTACACAGGTGGAGCTGACTTAAGTAACTTAAGACTTATGACTTCAATCGGTGGACGTAAAGAAACTTTAGAAAAATTCGATAACACTAAATTAGGTGTTAAACTTATCACTTATTACTTTGCTCCTGGTATGGTAAGAGAAGCAATCCGTTTAGGAGTTTCTGCTGCTCAAGGTGCTGAATATACTGGTGCAACATTGACTGATGGAGTTTACTTAATCCCTACATTTGCAATTTCTAATGCAGGTGGAGACGCTAAATTTGATTTCGAAGGATATAGAGGAAGCGATATATTCACAGAACGTTACAGCATTTTCGAATAATTAAAATTTGATGATGATGTTGAAAGTCGGTCGTCATTGACCGACTTTCTTATTTAAATAAAGGAGTAAGAATATGCTTGTTGAAATGAAGGGTATTGTCATGGACTTCGGTCCAGTTCGTGCTGTAAATAACGTAGATTTCTCAATTAATACAAAAGATATTGTTGGGTTACTCGGGGAAAACGGTGCAGGAAAATCAACACTAATGAATGTGCTTGCTGGAGCACTTCAGCCAACAAAAGGAGAAATCTTTATTGATGGTAAAAAAGTGCATATCGCTAATGCTCATGTTGCTAGTCAATATGGAATTCGCTTTATCCACCAAGAACTTAATCTTTGTAACGAATTAACGGTTGTAGAGAATATGTTTCTAGCACAAGAAATAACTAAAAATGGGATTACACAAACAAAAGAAATGGTAAACCGTTGTAAAGAAGTATTCGAAAGAATGAATGTAAATATCAATCCATTAAGTCATGTAGGAGATTTACAAGCAGCAGAAAAACAATTACTTGAAATTGCTAAATCACTACTGTTCAAATCGGAACTAATTATTATGGATGAACCAACAACGGCTTTATCAACAAATGAAATTGAGAATTTGTTCAATATCATGAGGCAATTAAGTGAAGAAGGTGTAAGTTTCATTTTCATCTCACATAAAATGCCGGAATTGTTTGAGATATGCAAAACATATTTCATTATGCGAGATGGAAACTATGTATCACAGGGGAATTTCAAAGATATCGTTGAAAGTGAAATTACTGAAATGATGATTGGTCATAACCTTGCAGAAGATTCATTTGATAACAAAGAAAACTATTCAAAAGACAAAGTAGTTTTATCAGTAAAAAATTTCTCGAGTGAATTGTTTCATGATATTAATTTCGAATTGCATTCAGGTGAAATCATTGCGATTACTGGGCTTCAAGGTTCAGGTAGAGAAGCAATTGCGGATGCTTTATTTGGTGCAGAAAAATACACAGGTATTATTGAAATAGATGGGCAAGCAATGAAGAAAGACTCTAAGATAATTAATTTTATGAAACGTGGTGTTGCGTTAGTACCACGTATGCGTAAAGAAAGAGGAATCTTTAATGATTTATCGATTTATGACAATATGTCAATGGCATTCATTAATACAAAATTAAAAAAATTATTAATTAGTGATAAAGATGAAAGTGAAAGATTTGTTAGACAACAAGCTGCAATGAAAATCAAAGTAGGTAATCCAAACAATCCAATAACTTCTTTATCTGGTGGTAATCAACAAAAGGTTATTCTAGGTAGATGGTTAGAAGCAGATGCAGGTATCATGTTGTTTGATAACCCAACACAAGGAATTGACGTTGGAGCTAAGTTTGAAATCTATCATTTGATACTTGAACTTGCAAAACAAGGAAAAGGAATTATTGTATTCAGTGCAGAATTCCCAGAAATATACAAAGTAGCGGATCGTTGCTTAGTTTTATATAAAGGGGAAGTTATGAAAGAAATGAATCGTGACGAATTAAATGAAAAAGATGTCATGATGTATTCAACAGGAATTAATACGGAGGTAAGAGCAGATGTTTAAGAGTTTTCAGGGGTTATCGTCAAAAGAAATACTAAGAAAAATTGTTCAAGATTATAGTTATTGGTTATCATTTTTTCTATTAGTTATTATTGCATCAATTATGAATCCAAATTTCTTTACTTGGAATAACATTACAAATATCTTTGTACAAAGTACAATGATTGGCTTAATTGCTATGGGTATGAGTATGGTTATCTCAGCGGGACAAATTGATATTTCGGTTGGTTCACAAGTTGCGATACTTGGTGGATTCGGTATTATGGTTTTAAACTCAACAGGTAGTGTTTGGGTTATGCTTGGGTTCTGTATTGTTGGAGGAGCTATTATTGGTACGGTCAATGGTCTACTTGTAGCCAAGGGACATTTGCCAGCGATGATTGCCACACTTGCAATGCAAACTGCATGTCGTTCTATTATTAACTTCTATGGTCAAGGTGGGCCATTTACAGTAAAACAAGAAATCTATGATAGTTTTAGAATGATAGCTGTTGGAGGCTTTCAATTAGGTGATATTAAGATACCGTATATGATGGTGATCTTCATCGTTGTTGCGATTATATTTAATGTCATCATGAAACGTACAAAACTAGGTAAACACATTTATGCAGTAGGTAGTAACGAAACATCTGCAAGACTTGCAGGTATTAATGTAGATATGACAAAAGTTGCTGTATTTACAATCACTGGAATCATGTGCGGTATTGCTGCTGTACTATATGCATCACGTTTAACTGCTGTTGCTTCTGCGAATGCTGCAGTTGGATATGAGATGGAAGCGATTGCTGCTGTAGCAATTGGTGGTACATCAATGAGTGGTGGTAAAGGAAAGATCATGGGAACCTTCTTAGGGGTACTTATGTTCAAGATCATTAGTAATATCTTAACTAGTGCTGATGTATCATCTTTCTTGAATGGTGCAATTAGTGGTTCTATTATTGTTATTGCGGTATTACTTCAAAATTTCCAAAATAGAAAGAAATAGGTGAACATATGTTGAAAATTGGAATTATTGGTTGTGGTAAAATTACACAAGTTCGCCATGCCCCAGAATATGCTGAAAATCCGAATTGTGAAATTGTAGCTTTCTTTGATAACAATCATGAAAGAGCACAAGAACTTGCGAAAGAATACAATGCAGTTGCTTGCGCAACACTTGATGAATTATTAGATTTAGATATAGATGCAGTAAGTGTTAATGTTGCAAACTTTGCACATGCTGATGTATCTATCAAAGCATTAAATAAAGGAAAACATGTATTAGTAGAAAAACCAATGGCAACTACAGTTGAAGAATGTGTTGCAATGATTGAAGCTGCTAAAGAAAATAATGTACAACTAATGGTTGCACAAAATCAAAGATTTGCACTAGCTCATGTTAAAGCACATGAATTAATTCAAAGCGGTGCGATTGGTAAAGTATTAACATTTAGAACAGTATTTGGACACCCAGGGCCTGAGGGTTGGACAGGTGATGCAAATTCATGGTTCTTTGATAAGAAACTTGCCCACTTTGGTGCAATGGCTGATTTAGGTGTACATAAAACAGATTTGATGCATTATTTATTAGATGATGAAATCACAGATGTATTTGCACAAATACGTACATTAGATAAGAAATATCCAGATGGAACACCAATCACAGTTGATGATAATTCTTATTGTATGTATCAAACTAAAAAAGGTGCAATTGGTACAATGCATGTGAGTTGGACTTTCTATGGTAATGAAGATAATTCAACAGTAATTTATGGAACAGAAGGAATTTTAAAATGTTATACAGATCCTGAATATTCTTTGATTCTTGAAAAGAAAAATGGAGAAGTAGAAAAATTTCAATTAGATCAAATGACTTCAAATAAAGAACAAACAAGTAATGGTAGAACAAATACAGGAGTAATTGATGGATTTGTTGAAGCGATACTTGAAGGTAAAGAAGTTCCTGTTCCAGGTTATGAAGCTAGCAAAGCAATGCGCGTAGTTATTGCTGCTGAAGAAGCGGCAGCAAAAAATTGCATGGTAAAGGTTAAATACTAGGGGTGAAATAATGAAAAGAATGATATCAATTTGTAGTGGACAATATGGAGACTTATCTCTAGAAGAATTATGTCAAAAAATGAGTAGTTTTGGATATGAAGGTTTAGAACTTGCAGTAGCGGCTCATGTGGATGTACATCAAGTAATAAATAAACCAGAATACGTAAAAGAACTATTTGCAACTTTAAATAAATATAATTTAAAGATAAGTGCGCTAGGTGCTCATTTAGTTGGTCAATGTGTTGGAGATAATTTTGATTCTCGTTTAAATAATTTTGCACCTAATGAATTAGCGAATCAACCTGAAAAGATTAGAGAATGGGCAATTGAAGAAATGAAAGATGTTGCGCGTGCTGCTAAGATACTTGATGTGAAGGTTGTTACGTGTTTCTTAGGTTCTCCAATTTGGGCATATTGGTATTCTTTTCCACAAACTACTCAACAAATGGTAGATGATGGTTTTAATCGTATTAAAGAATTATGGACTCCAATATTTGATGTTTATGACGAATGTGGAGTGAAACTTGCATTAGAAGTACATCCTACAGAAATTGCATTTGATTACTACACGACAAAGAAATTATTGGAAACAATAGAATATAGAGAAACACTAGGATTAAATTTTGATCCAAGTCATCTAGTTTGGCAAGGTATGGATCCAGTATTATTTATTAGAGATTTTGCCGATAGAATTTATAATGTGCATGCAAAAGATGTAAAAGTACGCCTTGATGGTAGAGCTGGAATTCTTGGTTCACATATTGAATTTGGAGATACAAAAAGAGGCTGGAACTTTGTGTCATTAGGTCATGGAGATGTAAACTTTGATAATATTACACGTGAGTTGAATCAAATCGGATATCAAGGCCCTGTTGCAGTTGAATGGGAAGATAGTGGTATGGAAAGATTTGCAGGAGCCAAAGAAGCATGTGAATATATCAAAAAATGGGACTTCCAACCATCAGATGTCAGCTTTGATGCAGCGCTTAAGACGGAGTAAAGAAGAGAAATAATTTAATATTGATAACCTGGAAACTTATGTTGAAGGGTTATTTTTATTTTTTGATAATAAGGCAAATAACTCGAAAAACAGTCAATTGGATATGCTTATAAGTGATTCATACATGAAAATAGGTTAATTATTACTCCATATAACCGAAATATAACTGATATCGATTATCATTAGGTTGTAATTAATAAAAACGGAGGTATTTGGTATGAAGAAAATTATAAAATTAACGATGGCATTAACACTTTTATTAACAACGTTTCCATCGTCAACTTGGGAAGTTTTTGCAACTGCTCAAGAGGGAGAAATTATAAATGTTGAAGATGGTTTTGTAGAAAGTACAGAAGATATTTCTGGTGAAAATGGTGAAACACCTGTTGTAACAGTAACACCTACAATTTCAATTGAACCAACTCAAACGCCAAATGTAGAAATAACTCCGACACCAGAAGTGGTAACAACACCAGAAGTGTCTGCAACACCAGAAGTGTCTGCAACACCAGAAGTATCTGTAACACCAGAAGTATCAGCAACACCAGAAGTATCAGCTACTCCAGAAACGGAAGCTGTAAAAACGGTGTTAACTGTTAATCATGTTTATACTGGTAATGATGTAGAAATTAAAGAAACAACAGTTGTTGAAAACCTTACTGTTGGTGATAAAATAAACAGCCATGATTTTGTAGTAGATAAAGAATATTATAATTTTGAAAGCGTTAGTGCTGACGAAATAAAGTTAGAAAAAGAAAACAACGAACTAACAATTGCTTATATTTTTCAACACTCTGAATCTGTGACTGGTGAAGTTATAAGTCAAACTAAAAAAGGAAGAAATGCATCTAATAATGAACCAGGTGCGGTATTCACGAAAAAAGAAGCTTCTTGGGTAGATTATGATACAGGACTTGCGAAGATAGAATTTACCGTTTCAGGAAATCCAGTAAAAAAAGGTTCTGATATATTATTGATTATGGATACTTCTGGAAGTATGGTAAATAATGATACTTCTGGTTCTATTCCAGAAGGAAGTTATGCTTCAAAACTAAAAGACGCAGTTTCTGCATTCTCTAATAATATTTTTACAGCAGATAGTGATGTTAGATTAGCAACGATTAATTTTTCGGATTATGCAAATACAGTTACCAACACTTTTGCATCATACAACGATATGATAATGCATCCACAGGGTGGCAAATACTCAGCAAGTGACTTTTTTACAAATACAATGTGGGATACAAGTAAAAAATTCTTTTTATTCGGAGGACAAACAAACTATACGAGTGCAATAGAAGCTGCAATTAAGATGATTAACGGAAGAACAGATAAATCACGTCCTGTTTATGTAATCTTTATGAGTGACGGAGCACCTAATAGTCCTAGTGAGACAGCTGGTAATGGACAATCGGCAATTGGTGGTCTTACAGCGCTTGCGACAGTATATTCAATCGGGTTAGAAATTGGTGAAGATTCATTTAATCAATATATAAAACCATTAGCAACTGATCAAAGTTTAGAATATGCAAAAAATACAAATGCAGCAGGGTTAGTTGATGTTTATAAAAATATCGCTGGCGAAATTAAAATAGCTGGAACAAATGGTCAAATTGTTGATGAAATTAATGATGAGGTATTTGAAATTGTTTATGAATCAAGTTTGCCAAAAATCGAGGCATCTCATGGAACAGTTTCTGTAGTAGATAATAAAGTAACGTGGACATTTGACACAATTACAGAAACTGTAAAAAAACTTACGATTTATGTAAAGGTAAATAATAAAAATGCAACAGGATCAGTCAATACAAATTTGAATGCTCAATTGAATTACACAAACTATAATGATGAAGATAAAAAAGTGGATTATGAATCACCGGTATTAACAATAGGTAATACTGGAATAATTCAAATATTCAATTATTTAGTAGATGAAAATGGTAATTTGATAGATCAAAAAGATTTACCAATAAGTGAATTTAGCAAAAGAGTAGATATCCAAAGTTATTTTTATCAAGATGAAACTTCAAAAGCTATCGATTTATCATTTGGGAAATATTCTGTTAATCCTCAAGAGTTTATTACAGTAGAAGGTCAAAAGTATGAATTGGTAACTGGTGCAATTCATAATTCTACTATTCCATCAGATGTTGAGTTGAATGGTACAAATAGAAATGTAAAATTGTATTTTGGTTATAAAAAAGTTAACGATCCTGTATACTATGATGTAACAATTCAGTATCAAAATGAAGAGGGTAGTACAATAAATGCAACTAAAACAATTAAAGATGCGCAATACAATACAACAGTTAACGCAATCGATCATATTATTGAAATTAATGGGTATACATTTAAAAGTTCAAATCCAGAAAGTGTAACTGTTTCCAGTGATGTACAAAAAAATAACATCATCTTAACTTATCAAAAAAATATGAAAAATATTTCATTCGAAATCTATGATAGAGTAGGTGGTGTTGATGAAACAACTGCGACTTATAAAGGTACGGCGAATGTATGGGAATTAGATTCACAAGTTGTACCGGTAGACTATCAAGATATTACGAAATCACAAAGTGTACATGATGGATATAGTTTGACTGGATATGAAGATGAAAATGGAAATGAAGTTGATT
>NZ_JAVWNC010000006.1:37734-64273 GCF_036637135.1 Anaerorhabdus sp.
ATCAACACTACCAGCGGGAACTAAATTATATGCGGTATATGACGCAAATAAATATGATGTAACAATTCAGTATCAAAATGAAGAGGGTAGTACAATAAATGCAACTAAAACAATTAAAGATGCGCAATACAATACAACAGTTAACGCAATCGATCATATTATTGAAATTAATGGGTATACATTTAAAAGTTCAAATCCAGAAAGTGTAACTGTTTCCAGTGATGTACAAAAAAATAACATCATCTTAACTTATCAAAAAAATATGAAAAATATTTCATTCGAAATCTATGATAGAGTAGGTGGTGTTGATGAAACAACTGCGACTTATAAAGGTACGGCGAATGTATGGGAATTAGATTCACAAGTTGTACCGGTAGACTATCAAGATATTACGAAATCACAAAGTGTACATGATGGATATAGTTTAACTGGATATGAAGATGAAAATGGAAATAAAGTTGAACTATCAACAATGGCAACACTACCAGCAGGAACTAAATTATATGCGGTATATAAAGAAGCTCTTCAAGATTATACAGTTATTTATTATTCAATTGATGAAGCAAAAGAAATTGATAAGACATCTGGTCAAGAGTATTACAAAAAAGAAATTAAATATGATGCTTTCAACAAAAATATGAACGGATATGTATTTGCATATGCAAATCCAGAGAAACTAACTATTACTACAGATGCAGCGAAAAATGTAATGGAACTATATTACTATGTAGATGTTGTAGGCGGACGTGATTCGAATGGAAATGATACATCAGATAATATTCCAGATTGTTTCCAAGTTAAATTTACATACAATGTACAAACTGTAGGTACTGGATATGTTACGGATAGTAACTTAACTTCTGAGTATGAGTATGTAACACGAGTAGATGAAAATGGGGAATACAGTTTTACAGCAAAAGTGAAACCTATTGGGAAAGATATTGTTGCAAAATCTGCTGCAAATTATAAATTTGTTAAATGGGTAGACGGACAAAATAATTCTTATAACACAATCAATGATATTCGTAATAATGAATATCAGGATAGCGTTGTATTTACAGCGATATTTGAAAGAGTAGTTGTGCCTCCAACACCAACTGAGCCACCTGTTCTTCCAACGCCTGAAGTAATTGTTCCCCCGGTTAAACCTATTCCTGCAAATCCTCAACCAGAAATTATTCAGGAAGAAGATACACCAAAGATAGCACCAACTGCGACACCAAATGTAGAAGAAATTATTGATGAAGAAACACCAGAAATCGGTAAATCAAGTTGGGCACTAATCAACTTAATTGCGATGATTGTTGGGTTATTATTGACAATTGTACTCTTAGCTTCAAAACATGATAGTGATGAGGAAGAAGAAGACAATGGTGTGGTAAATCAAGATGAAGAAATGCCAGAGTTATATGAACGTAAACGTATTTATAAAGTATTGGGTACAATAATTTCACTTGTTTCTGTAGTTGTATTTGTACTTACAGAAAATGTATTATTGCCAATGGTTTTAGTAGATAAATATACACTCATTATGTTAGTCTTTGCTCTTATGAATGCTGTTACTCTTTACTTAGGTAGAAAGTGGCACGATGTCAATGAAGAAGAGGAAGTACATACACAATCTTAGATAAGAGACTGCACATTATATTGTGCGGTCTTTTTCGTTCTTGCACCACAAAAAAAATACGAATATAATGAATTAGTAAATATAATGAGGGGCGAATTATGAGACGGATGTCAAGTTTGCAGTTTTTGGAGATACTGCGCAAAACGCTTAATAAGGTTGATCCAAGATTGGTAAATCATGGTGAAAAAGTAGGTTATATGGTTTTTGTTATTTTGAATTCAGTCGGAAAATATAATCAAGATCAAATAATTCAAATAACTTTGTTAGCTATTTTACATGATATTGGTGCATACAAAACTGAAGAAATTGATGACATGATGGAATTTGAAAACAATCATGTTTGGTTTCATTCGATATATGGCTATTTATTCATGAAAAATTTATCAATTATGAAAGATGATGCATTGCCGTTGCTATATCATCACCTGTCCTATTCGGCTTATAAGGAAGTTGGACTTGAAGAGGATGATATTGCAGGGTTGATTCGTTTAGCTGATCGCATAGATGTTAATTTGGGATATAATGATCCAGAAGGTTGTAAGGCATGGATAAAAGAAAATAGAGGAACGGTGTTATCTCCGTATTGGGTTGATCTATTTTTAACTATGCCAAATCATGATGACCTGCTTAATCAATTGTATGATTCAAGCTATCGCCAGTATGCACGTAAGATGGCGGAGAATGTAAGACTTGGTCATCGATTAATTGAGAATTACTTAACAGTAATTGCTTATGCGATTGATTTTAGAAGTGAGTTTATGATTTTACATACAGTAACTACAGTTAATGTGAGTTTGGCTATAGGTAAAAGAATGGTATTGAATCCAGAAGATATGAGTAATTTATATTATGGATCTCTATTACATGATGTAGGTAAAATTGCATGCCCTATTTCAATACTAGAAAAGCCAGGCAAACTGACTGATGATGAAATGGAAATCATGAAGGAGCATGTTGTTGAGACAAGGAATATACTTGAAGGTTCTATACATGATGATATAACTGAAATTGCATCAAGGCATCATGAAAGAGTTGATGGTTCGGGGTATCCTCGGCATCTTAAACTTGCTGATTTAACGCTACCGCAATGCATTTGTGCTGTTGCTGATATTGTGAGTGCATTGGTAAGGCAACGTAGTTATAAAGATGCTTATGATAAAGAAAAGACATTAACTATTCTTAAAGATATGAATTCGAAAGGTTTACTGAATCGTGATGTTGTTCAAGAGGTAGTAGATAATTTTGATGAAATTATGAAAGAAACAGAATCGGATGGGCAAGAGGTAATGGATGCTTATAAGGCAATTCAAAATGAATATAAGTATTTAATCGATAAGTATAAGGATTTGGATATATAACGGTATTTAGTTAGCATGTAATAGTTTATAAATACAAAAGAAGCGCTCGAGAAGCGCTTTTCATTTGACAGTTTTGTTATAATAAAATTAGGTGAGATTATGATACTGAATATAAGTGGAAGAACGGATATTGTAGCGTTTTATACAAATTGGCTTATGAATCGATTCAATGAAGGGTATGTAGATGTGAGAAATCCATTTTATCCTCGAAGTGTAAGTCGTATCTTTTTTTAATGATGTAGAAGCAATTGTTTTTTGCACCAAAAACCCCAAACCAATTCTTCCGTATTTAGACAAAATAAATATACCATCAATTTTTCAAGTTACATGTACACCCTATACTTCTGATATTGAACTTGCAGTAGGTGATAAAAAAGAAATAATCGATTCAATGATTGAACTGAGTCGAAGACTTGGCAAAGAAAATGTTGTGCTTCGTTATGATCCAATTTTAATTAATGATAAATACACTGTTGATTATCATGAACGGGCATTTGAACGTTTATGTTCTTTGTTGGAAGGGTATGTAGGGCAAGTTATTGTTTCTTTTGTGGATGAGTATAAAAATGTGAATCGTCACATGGGGAAACTTAAAATAAAGCAGTTATCAGAAGAAGATTACATCAATATTGGAAAAAGGCTCGTAAAAATTACTAATAAATATGGAATGAGTATTCAAACATGTTATGAAAAAAATGATTTATCATCGCTGGGTTTCATTCAATCTGCTTGTTGTACTAAGGAATTAGCCTATAGATTAACTGGTAGAAGTAATTTTCCAAAGTGGAAAGCGCGTGATTGTGGGTGCGTTGAAATGGTGGATATTGGGGCATATAATACGTGTGGGCACTATTGTAGGTATTGTTATGCTAACTATGATGAGAAGAATGTCGCACTAAATCGGAAGAAGCATGATGAGAAATCGTCCCTTTTAATAGGGTATTTGGATGAAAATGATGTAATAAAGGTAAGAAAAAAATAAATCTATATATAATAAGGATAAGAAAATAACGCGAAAAAAGATTAAAACAGGCAAAATTTGGATTCGAAAGTTAGATACGGAAGAATAAACTATGGAATATGGGGCAAAATGCTCCGTATTTTTTGTTTTTTAAAAAGATTAAAAACATGAAAAAAAACTGTTGCAATAGGGTTTTGTAAGTGTTACTATATAAAAGCACTCGCATGGACGTGGGAGGTTGCCGGCACGCCGAAAAGCGTTGTCATAGGCGTCAAGCCGGGTAATTCACACCGAGCGATTATCGCAAGATAAGTGAAATAAAGGAGGAAAATTTCATGGCAAAAAATTCAGTAAGAATTCGTTTGAAAGCTTACGAGCACAGAAGTCTAGACCAAGCAAGTGAAAAGATTGTTTCAACTGCTACTAGCCACGGTGCAAAAAAAGTTGTTGGTCCAGTTCCACTACCAACTGAAAGACAAGTGGTAACAGTTCTTCGTGCGGTACATAAGTACAAAGATGCACGTGAACAATTTGAAATTAGAACACATAAACGTTTGATTGAGATCATCGGTCCAAGCGCAGAGACTATCGACGCATTAAGTCGTTTAGATTTGCCAAGTGGTGTCGATATCGAAATCAAGCTGTAAGAAAGGTTTGAGGTGACATCATGAAAGGTATATTAGGACGTAAACTTGGTATGACTCAAGTGTTTACAACTGACGGGACATTAATTCCAGTTACTGTTGTAGAAGCAACACCAAACGTAGTTATGCAAAAGAAAACAAATGAGAATGATGGCTATGAAGCTGTTCAATTAGGTTTCGAAGACATCAAAGAATCTAGAGCTACTAAGGCAAACAAAGGTCATGCTGCAAAAGCAAGCACTGCTCCAAAACGTTTCGCTCGCGAACTTCGTGCTGATGAAATGGCTAACTTAGAAGTTGGAGCTGATGTAAAGGTTGATATCTTTTCCGCTGGTGATATTGTCGACGTAACAGGAATTAGTAAAGGTAGAGGGTATAACGGTACTATCGTTAGAAATAACGCTAAGATCGGACCTAAATCACATGGTTCTGGGCATCACAGACATATCGGTTCATTAGCTACAACAGGTATTACATCTAGAAAAGGTGGTATCGATAAAGGTACTACAATGGCTGGACAAACTGGTGGCTATGTAACAACTAACCAAAATCTAGAAATCATTAAAGTTGATGTAGAAAATAACTACATGTTAATAAAAGGAAATGTTCCAGGACCAAGAAAAGGTCTTGTCATGGTTAAAACAACTGTGAAAGGTGTTAAGAACGTTCCTGCAAAAGAATTAATCAATTATGCTCCAGTTGTAGAAGAAACAACAACTGAAGTTGCTAAAGAGGAGGAATAAGACATGCCAAAGGTAGATGTATATAGCCAAGAAGCGAAAGTCATTAAACAAATCGATTTGGCCGATGCAGTATTTGGCATTGAACCTAATCAACAAGCAATGTTTGATGCAATCGTAATGCAACAAGCTAGCATGCGCCAAGGAACTCACAAAACAAAAACACGTAGTGAAGTTTCTGGTGGTGGTAAAAAACCATTTAGACAAAAAGGTACTGGACGCGCTCGTCAAGGGTCAATCCGTGCTGTTCAATGGAGAGGTGGAGGAATTGCCTTCGGACCTACTCCAAGAAGCTATGCTTACAAATTAAACCGTAAAGTTCGTCGTTTAGCTCTTAAGTCAGTATTAAGTGCAAAGGTAGCTAACAACAACTGTACAATTATTGAATCAATTAAATTTGATGCAATCAAAACTAAGAGCTTCGTAGAAATGATGAAAGCATTCAACTTCGAAAGAAAAACATTATTCGTAGTAGACATCGCTGAAGAATTCGACAACGCTTTCTTATCAATGAGAAACGTATCGAATGCAATGATGTTAACTGTTGAAGGATTAAATGTATACGATATTGCAAATGCTGATCAAATCGTAATTACTGAAGCTGCTGCTACTAAAGCAGGGGAGGTACTTGCATAATGAGTAACGCTAGAGATATTATCATCCGTCCTATCATCACTGAAAAAACAATGAAGATGATGGATGCTGACAATAAAATTACATTTGAAGTTGCAAAAGGAACTAACAAAACTCAAGTTCGCCAAGCAATTGAAGAAATCTTCAAAGTAAAAGTAGAACAAGTAAATATCTTAAACTGTCGTCCAAAACAAAAACGTGTAGGTAAATACACTGGTACAACAAGCGCTGTTAGAAAAGCAATTGTTAAATTACCTGAAGGACAAGACATCGATTTATTTAAAGATAAATAAGAATAACGGAAGAAGAACGCTATTTCCGGACAAAATGCGTAAGGAGGACCATTAAGTAATGGCTATTAAGAAATATAAACCAACGACACCTGGCCGTCGTGGCATGAGCACGTTGATGAATGATGAGATTACTACTTCTACACCAGAACGCTCATTATTGTCACCACTTAGCTCAAAGGGTGGACGTAATAACACAGGACGTATAACAACTCGCCATCAAGGTGGAGGACATAAACGTCAATACCGTATTATCGATTTCAAACGTAATAAGGACAATGTTCCAGCTACAGTTGCTACAATCGAATACGATCCAAACAGATCTGCAAACATCGCATTATTAAATTATGCTGATGGTGAAAAGAGATATATCATTGCTCCTAAAGGATTAACTGTTGGACAAACAGTTGTATCTGGAGTTGAAGCTGATATTAAAATCGGTAACTCATTAGAAATGAAAAACATGCCTGAAGGTACTGTTGTTCATAACGTTGAATTAAAACCTGGTAAGGGTGGACAACTTGCACGTAGTGCTGGATGTTCTGCACAAATCCTTGGTGTTGAAGATCGTTATGTAACTGTACGTTTAACATCAGGAGAAGTAAGAAAAATTCTTGCTAACTGTCGTGCAACTGTTGGTTCAGTAGGTAATGAAGATTACAGCTTAATCAATGTTGGTAAAGCAGGACGTTCTCGTTGGATGGGTATCCGCCCAACAGTTCGTGGTTCGGTTATGAACCCTAATGATCACCCTCATGGTGGTGGGGAAGGACGTACTCCTATCGGACGTAAGTCACCTATGACTCCTTGGGGTAAAAAAGCTATGGGTGTTAAAACTCGTAGTGATAAGAAACAAAGTTCTAAATATATTGTAAGAGGCCGTAAAGGTAAATAACGAAAGGAAGGAAAAGTAAATGACACGTAGTTTAAAAAAGGGTCCATTCTGTGATGACCACTTAATGAAAAAAGTTGAAGCATTGAATGTGGCTGGTAAAAAAGAAGTTATTAAAACATGGTCACGTCGTTCAACAATTTTCCCAAGTTTCGTTGAACATACATTTGCAGTGCATAATGGTAAAGAACATGTCCCAGTATTTGTAACTGAAGATATGGTTGGACATAAACTTGGTGAATTCGTACCTACTCGTAAATATGGCGGGCACGGTGACGATAAGAAAGCGTAGGAGGAAAGAAAATGGAAGTTAAAGCAACAGCAAAGACAGTACGTATCGCTCCTCGCAAAGTAAGATTAGTGTTAGATCTAGTAAGAGGAAAAGATGCTGCTGAGGCAGCTGCAATCCTTAAGTTCACACCTAATCATGCAGCTGCAGAAATTGGCAAAGTACTTAAGTCAGCAGTAGCAAATGCTACAAATAATCATAAATTAGATGAATCAAAACTATATGTAAAAGCATGCTATGCAAATGAAGGAATCACTATGAAAAGATTCATGCCAGCTGCAAAAGGTAATGCACATCAAATTTTAAAACGCACAAGCCACATCACTGTTGTGGTTGATGAGCGCTAGGAAGGGGTTCAGATATGGGTCAAAAAGTTAGTCCTATTGGAATGCGTGTCGGAGTCATCCGTGATTGGGATTCTAGATGGTACGCAGAAAAAGAATACGGAAACCTATTAATGGAAGACGTTAAAGTCCGCAAATTTTTAGAAAAAGAACTACATAACGCTTATGTTTCAAGAATTGAAATTGAACGTACTTCTAACGAATTGAAATTAATCATTCGTGCAGCTCGTCCAGGTGTTCTTGTAGGGAAAAATGAAAAAGATGAAGACAAGATGGAGTCTTTAAAGAAAAAACTATCAACAATTGCTAAAGGTAAAGATATCAAGATTGATGTATTAGAAATTGCTAATCCAGATTTAGATGCTTACTTAGTAGCTCGTAAGATTGCTGAACAACTTGAAGGACGTCAATCTTTCAGAACAACTCAAAAGAAAGCAATCCAACAAACTATGCGTTCAGGAGCTAAAGGAATTAAAACTTTAGTATCAGGTCGTTTAGGTGGTGCTGATATCGCTCGTGGTGAAGGTTACTCTGAAGGAGTTGTACCTCTACATACATTACGTTCAGATATCGACTACTGTTGGTATGAAGCAAATACTACTTATGGTAAATTAGGTGTTAAAGTTTGGATTTGTCGTGGACAAGTATTACCAGGACAAATGGTTAAAGAACCAGAAGCTCCTAAAACACCACAAGGTCGTGGACCTCGTCGTCCTCGTAACAATGACCGCCGTGCTCCAAGAAATGCTGAAGCAAAAGCACCAGTTGCTGCATCAGCTAATGGGGAAGCTACAAAGGGAGGTAATTAATTATGTTAATGCCTAATAGAACAAAATATAGAAGACCTCATCGTCAAAGCTATGAAGGTCGTTCAAAGGCTGGACGTCAAGTTGCGTTTGGTGAATATGGATTAGTTGCAGAGCAAGGTGCTTATGTTTCTAACCGTCAAATCGAGGCTGCTCGTATTGCTATGACTCGTTATATGAACCGTGGTGGTAAAGTTTGGATCAAAATTTTCCCACACTTAGCAATTACAAAGAAACCTCTAGAAGTACGTATGGGATCTGGGAAAGGTGCTCCTGAAGGTTGGGTAGCAGTTGTTCAACCAGGTCGTGTATTATTCGAAGTTAGTGGAGTTAGTGAAGATATCGCTCGTGAAGCTTTACGTCTTGCTTCTCATAAGCTTCCAATTAAAACTAGATTTGTTAAGAAAGGTGAGGAGGAAAAATAGATGAACGTTAAAGAAATTCGTGAAAAAAGTAATGAAGAATTACTAAAAGATATTGAATCTTTAAAAGAAGAACTATTCAACTTACGCTTTCAACAAGCTACAGGTCAACTAGAAAATCCATCACGTATGAAGGATATCAAGAAGACAATTGCTCGTATCAAAACAATCATCACTGAGCGCACGCTTAGTGATGCGAAGTAGGAGGGTCTAAGTTATGGAAAGATCTAATCGTAAAGTATTACGCGGTAAAGTTGTTTCAGATAAAATGAACAAGACAATTACTGTTGAAGTTGCAACAAATAAGAGTCACGACTTATATTCAAAACGCGTTAAATATTCTAAGAAATTCAAAGCTCATGACGAAAACAATGAGGCAAAAATTGGGGATATCGTTGAAATTATGGAAACACGTCCATTATCAGCTGATAAACACTTCCGTCTTATTAAAATCGTTGAAAAAGCTGTAATTCTTTAAGCACAAGGAGGAAGATGAAAGATGATTCAAAATGAAAGCAGATTAAACGTCGCTGATAACACCGGTGCTAAAGAATTATTAGTTATCCGTTGCTTAGGCGGAAGCGTTCGTAAAAGTGCAAGCATTGGCGATGTCGTTGTTTGTGCTGTAAAAGCAGCTGCTCCTGGTGGAACAGTTAAAAAAGGTGATGTAGTCAAAGCTGTAATCGTGAGAACAGTTTATGGCGTACGTCGCGAAAATGGTTCTTACATTAAATTTGATGATAATGCAGCAGTTATTATTAAAGATGATAAAACACCTAAAGGGACACGTATTTTCGGTCCTGTGGCAAGAGAACTTCGTGATAGAGAATATATGAAAATTGTTTCTCTAGCACCAGAAGTACTGTAGGAGGTCAATGATGAAAATTAAAAAAGGCGATAAAGTAAAAGTTATCACTGGACACTACAAAGGAACTATTGGGGAAGTTACTGCTGTATTCCCTAAGGAAGAAAAAGTCATTGTTGAAGGTGTTAACTTAATCAAAAAGAGTTTAAAACCAACTCAAGCAAATCCAGAGGGTGGAATCATTGAAAAGGAAGCTCCAATTCATGTTTCTAACGTTATGGCTTATGATTCAAAAGCAAAAGCTGCTAGCCGCGTAGGTTATAAAGCAGATGGAGATAAGAAAGTACGTGTTTATAAAAAATCAGGTGCTGAAATCAAAGGAGGTAAGAAGAAATAATGAACCGCCTTCAAGAAAAATATACAACAGCAGTTATTCCTGCTTTAGTTAAAAAGTTTGAATATACAACTGTTATGCAATGTCCAAAGATTGATAAGGTAGTTATCAACTTAGGTGTTGGTGAAGCTATTGCAAATCCTAAAGTATTAGATGAAGCAGTTGCAGAATTAACTCAAATCGCAGGTCAAAAACCTGTTATCACAAAGGCTAAAAAATCTATCGCGAACTTCAAACTTCGTGAAGGTATGCCTATTGGATGTAAAGTTACATTACGTGGTGAAAAAATGTATGAATTCTTAGATAAACTATTCAACATTTCACTACCTCGTGTACGTGATTTCCGTGGTGTGAGTAACACAGCATTTGATGGCCGTGGAAACTACACTCTTGGTGTAAAAGAACAATTAATCTTCCCAGAAATTAACTTTGATAAAGTTACTAAAACTCGTGGTATGGATATTGTTATTGTTACAACAGCAAACACAAATGAAGAAGCAAAGGCATTGCTAGCTGAAATGGGCATGCCGTTTGCTAAATAAGGAGGACTAATCAATGGCAAAAACATCAAAGAAAATTTCACAACAACGTCCTCAAAAATTCTCAACACGTGAGTATACAAGATGTGAGCGTTGTGGACGTCCACATTCAGTATTACGTAAATATAAACTATGCCGTATTTGCTTCCGTGAATTAGCTTACAAAGGCCAAATTCCTGGAGTAAAGAAGGCTAGCTGGTAAGGAGGAAGTTACGATGAATATGACTGATCCAATTGCAGATATGCTTACAAGAATCCGTAATGGAGTTCAAGCTCATCATGAGACTGTTGAAATCCCTGCTTCTAAAGTGAAGGTAGAGATTGCAAAGATTCTAAAGAGTGAAGGATACATTATGAATTATGCAGTAAGCGGAGAAACAGCTGCTGAAAAGAAAATTACAGTTACACTTAAATATGGAGCTAATAACGAAAAAGTTATTAGTGGTATCAAAAGAATTTCAAAACCAGGTCTTCGCGTTTATGCTAAGACAGATTCAGTACCTCGCGTACTTAATGGTTTAGGAATTGCAATTATCTCAACTTCTCAAGGTCTTATGACTGATAAAGAAGCTAGAGCTAAACACGCAGGCGGCGAAGTTGTCGCTTATGTGTGGTAGACACTGAAAGGAAATCAATAGAATGTCACGTATCGGAAATAAAGCGATTACCATTCCAGCTGGAGTTGAAGTAACAGTTGCAGCTGGTAATGAGGTGACTGTAAAAGGCCCTAAGGGTACTTTAACACGTCAGTTTAGTACATTAATGGATATTAAACAAGACAATGGTGTTATCACTGTTGTTCGTGCAAACGAAGAAAAACATACAAAACAATTACATGGTACAACTCGTGCATTACTTAACAATATGATCGAAGGAGTCCACGAAGGATTCACTCGTACACTTGAAATCGTAGGTATCGGGTTCCGTGCTGCTGTAGCTGGTAAAAAATTAACACTTAACATTGGTTACTCACACCCAGTTGAATTCATTGTTGAAGAAGGACTTACAGTAGAATGTCTTTCTAACACTGAAATCAAAGTTACTGGTATTGATAAACAACGTGTTGGTGAATTTGCAGCAAATGTTCGTGCAACTAGAAAACCAGAACCTTATAAAGGTAAAGGTATTCGTTACAAAGGTGAACAAGTCCGCCGTAAAGAAGGTAAAACGGCTGGTAAGAAATAGTGGGAAAGGAGATCATAGACTATGCTTAAGAAAATTTCAAAAAATGAAACAAGATTACGCCGCCATGCGCGCGTACGTACTAAAGTTAGTGGAACTCCTGAATGCCCACGCCTTAATGTCTTCCGTTCTAACGCTCACATTCACGTTCAAGTGATTGATGATGTAAACGGCAAAACATTAGCTGCATGTTCAAGCGTTAATATGAAACTTGCAAATGGTGGAAATAAAGAAGCCGCTCAAAAAGTAGGTGCTGAAATTGCAAAACTTTGCAAAGCAGCAAATATATCAAAAGTAGTATTTGACCGTGGAGGTTATGTATATCACGGACGTGTCCAAGCTTTAGCTGATGCAGCTAGAGAAGCTGGACTGGAATTCTAGAAAGGGGCTCATGATGGAACGTAAACCAAGAAGAGTAGAACGCGAAAAAGAATTTGAAGAACGCGTTGTTGTCATTAATCGTGTCAGCAAAACTGTTAAAGGTGGTCGCCGTATGCGCTTCTCCGCTCTAGTAGTTGTTGGTGATAAAAAAGGTCGTGTTGGATATGGAACAGGTAAAGCTAACGAAGTACCTGATGCAATCAAAAAAGCGATCGAAGCTGCTAAGAAGAATGTTGTATCTATTAGCTTAGTAAATGGTGGGAAAACAATTCCTCATTCAATTACTGGTGTATATGGAGCTGGTGAAGTATTCCTTCGCCCAGCTGCAGAAGGTACAGGAGTTATCGCTGGTGGTGCTGTCCGTGCAGTTCTTGAACTTGCAGGTGTAAGCGATGTATTGTCAAAATGCATCGGATCACGTACACCTATTAACATGGTTCATGCAACTATGGAAGCATTAACTAACTTGAAAACTGTTGAAAGCGTAGCTAAACTACGTGATAAAAAACCACAAGAAATTCGATAAGGAGGAGAAAGGTTTATGAAATTAAATGAAATGAAATTTACCGAAGGCGCTCGTCGCAACTCTTATCGAGTTGGTAGAGGTCACGGGTCTGGTAATGGTAAAACAGCTGGTAAAGGAAACAAAGGACAAAACGCACGTAGTGGTGGTGGAGTTGCTTTAGGTTTCGAAGGGGGTCAAACTCCTCTTTACAAACGTATTCCAAAGAGAGGGTTCACAAACTATACTCGTAAAGAATATGGAACTGTAAATATTGAAAGTTTAAATTGTTTCGAAGATGGATCTGTTGTTACAATCGAAATATTGCTTGAAACAGGTCTTGTAAGAAAAAATTTAGATGGTATTAAAGTATTAGGAAATGGCAAATTAGAAAAGAAGTTAACTGTACAAGCTAACAAATTCTCTAAGTCAGCTCAAGAGTCAATTGAAAAAGCAGGCGGAAAAGTTGAGGTGATCTAATATGATCCAAACTTGTATCAACTTGTTCAAGAACAAGGATACTAGAAATAAAATTCTATTCACTTTAGCGATGCTCTTCATATATAGATTGGGTTCTGCAATTCCATCACCTGGAATTAATATGGACGCAATTAGAGGTGGTATTGCTGATAATTCATTATTAAGTATGATGAATTTATTAGGTGGAGGTTCCCTTCAAAAATTCTCAATTTTTGCAATGGGGGTTGGTCCTTATATTACTGCATCAATCATCATTCAGTTATTAAGCATGGATGTTATCCCTGCTTTAACTGAAATGGCTAAATCAGGTCAACAAGGACGTATGAAAATGGATAAGATTACACGCTATTTGGGTGTAGTATTATCATTTGCTCAAGCCTTCACTATGATTTATGCATTTGATGTTTCAAGTCATATTCTTGAGGCAAGTTCACTTGCTAATTACTTATATACAGCTACTGTATTGACTGCAGGAACAATGTTCTTGTTGTGGATTGGTGATCGTATATCACAAAAAGGAATGGGTAATGGAGTTTCTATTATCATCTTTGCTGGGATTGTATCGAACTTACCATTCACATTCAGCCAAACATACTCTGTATTAGTTGACGCTTCAAATCAAACAGCAATGTTTAATGGATTGATTCAATTCGCTCTATTCGTTGCTATGTATTTGGTTATCATTCTACTTGTTGTTGTTATGCAACTAGCAGTTAGAAAGATTCCTATCCAATATACTTCTAGTTCAGTACAAAGAGGTAAGAATGATATTACTTATTTGCCGTTTAAAATAAATTCAGCATCAGTAATTCCAGTAATTTTTGCGCAATCAATTATGACTGCGCCACAAATTATTTCAAGTTTCTTTCCTGCTAATGGCTTTACAGAAGCAATGGGAAATATACTAAGTTTACAAAAACCTATTGGTTTAGTAATCTATGCTACACTTACGATTTTATTTACATTCTTCTATACTAATATGCAAGTTGATCCTAGCAAGGTTGCTGAAAACCTTGGTAAAGGTGGAGCTTACATTCCTGGGATTCGTCCTGGTAATGAAACAAAAGAGTATTTAGGAAAAGTATTAAATCGTATTACGGTTCTAGGTGCTGCAGGACTTACGTTCTTAGCATTACTTCCTTACTTACTACCAATGGTAACTAATCTACCTACTTCTACTGCAATCGGTGGAACAGGAATTATCATTGTTGTTGGTGTAGCTATGGAAACAATGAGCCAACTTAAAGGACAATTAACTCAGAAAGCATATCGTGGCTTTCTAAATAAATAAGAAGGTGTTTAGATGAATATTCTCATCATGGGGCCTGCCGGGAGCGGGAAGGGTACAATGTCTGAAAAGATATTGGAAAACTACAACATTCCACATATCTCTACTGGAGATATGTTAAGAGAAGCAATTAAAAAAGGAACAGATTTAGGATTACAAGCTCAAACATTCATGAATGAAGGCAAGCTTGTACCAGATGATCTAGTCATTGGATTAATTGCAGAAAGACTTCAACAAGAGGATTGCCAACAAGGCTATCTAATTGATGGATTTCCAAGGTCACTTCCACAGGCAAAAGCATTAGAAGAAATCACAAATAAGATTAATAAGCCAATTCAAATGGTTCTTAATTTAACTGTAGAATTTGATGCCCTCGCTGAGAGAGTGACTGGAAGAAGAATTTGTAAAAACTGTGGAGCGATATATCACGTAAAGAGTAATCCACCAAAAGTGGAAGGAATTTGCGATGTATGTGGTTCACCATTAACACAACGTGCTGATGATACAGTTGAGCAACTTCGAGTTCGTTTAGACGAACACTATAAAAATACACAACCTTGCCTTGATTACTATAAGGAAAAAGGTTTAGTAGTTGATATTAATGCATCAAGACCAATAGAAATGGTGTATAATGATATCAGCTGTGCTTTGGCAAAGTGAAGAAAAACTTCAATAATGAAACTATTTAGGTGATTTATTTCATCTAAATAGTGTTCTTTCCAAAGAAGACAATTCTATATAAAGAACGAGGAGGAACACTTTTTAATGGGCAAACAAGATGTCATTGAAATTGATGGAATTGTTGAAGAAACACTTCCGGATGCAAAGTTTAAAGTGAAACTACAGAATGGACATGTGATCTTGGCTCACGTTTCTGGTAAAATCCGTATGCATTACATTCGCATTTTACCAGGCGATCGTGTCACTGTAGAAATTTCACCATATGATTTAACACGTGGGCGAATTACATTTAGACATAAATAGTCTAGGAGGGAAATAACACATGAAAGTAAGACCATCAGTCAAACCAATCTGTGATAAGTGCCGAATCATCAAACGCAAAGGTACCGTTATGGTAATTTGTGAAAACCCTAAACATAAACAACGTCAAGGAAACTAGGAGGAAGATAAGATATGGCTCGTATTGCAGGAATAGATATTCCACGTGACAAACGTGTAGTAGTATCTCTAACATATGTCTACGGAATTGGACCAACAACAGCTGCGAAAATTCTTAAGGACACAAACATTAGCGAAGACATTCGCGTTAAAGACTTAACTGACGATCAAGTTAATGCTATCCGTCAAGAAGTTGACAAAATTAAAGTAGAAGGTGACCTTCGTCGTGAAGTTCAACTTAATATCAAACGTCTAATGGAAATTGGATGTTACCGCGGAATTCGTCACAGACGTGGATTACCAGTTCGTGGACAAAGAACAAAAACAAACGCTCGTACTCGTAAAGGACCACGCCGTACTGTAGCGAATAAGAAGAAATAGTGATAGGAGGAGAAAATAATGGCAAATGCAAAAACAAATACACGTAAAAAACGTGTCCGCAAGAATATAGCTAAAGGCGTTGCACATATTCATTCAACATTCAACAACACTATCGTGACTATCACTGATGAAGCTGGAAACGCTATTGCTTGGTCAAGTGCTGGAGCATTAGGTTACAAGGGTTCTCGTAAGTCAACACCATATGCTGCACAAATGTGTGGTGAAGCTGCTGCAAAAGCTGCAGTTGATCATGGTATGAAGGTTGTAGAAGTAAGCGTTAAGGGACCAGGTCCTGGACGTGAAGCTGCTGTAAGATCATTACAAACTGCTGGACTTGAAATTACAGTTATCAATGATGTAACTCCAATTCCACATAACGGATGTCGTCCACCAAAACGACCTCGTGGTTAGTAAAAGATAAAGGAGGGAACACGATATGCAAAAATTTGAACGTGCCAATTTTGAAGTTAAAGAATATGTTGAATCAGACAATTACGGTAAATTTGTAATTGAGCCTCTTGAAAGAGGGTTTGGAACTACAATTGGTAATGCACTTAGACGTGTTTTACTTTCCTCATTACCGGGAGCTGCTGTTTACTGTATAAAAGTAGACGGTGTTTATCATGAATTTACATCAATTCCTGGTGTTCAAGAAGATGTTACTATGATCATCTTGAATATTAAACAATTGATTATGAAGATTGATAACGATGAAATTCATACATTAAGAATTTCTGCTAAAGGTCCATGTACTGTTACTGCAGGGGATATTATTTGCCCAGCAGGTGTTGAAATTCTAAACAAAGATCTTGAACTTGCTCACTTAGAAGTAGGTGGAGTTCTTGAAATGGAATTAAAAGCACGCAACAGCCGTGGTTATATTAGTGCTGATGGTAATAAACAACTTTACCAAGGGTCATCACAAGGTATTGGAACAGTTTATACTGACTCAATCTATACGCCAGTTGATCGTATCTCTTATACTGTTGAACCTACTCGTGTAGGTCAAGACGCTAAGTATGATCGTCTAGTGTTTGAAGTATATACAAATGGTTCTATTACTCCTCAAATGTCATTGGCATTGGGATCTAAGATTCTAATTGACCACCTTGATATTTTAGCTAATATTCAAGATGCTGTAGTTGATATGGAATCTTGCATTAAAGATGCTAATGGTGAAGTAGTAAACAAAGGTCTAGTTATGATGATTGAAGATCTAGACTTATCTGTACGTTCTTATAACTGCTTAAAACGTGCAGGAATTCAAACAGTTGAAGAGTTAACTCAAAAAACTGAAGATGAAATGATGAGAGTTCGTAACTTAGGTAAGAAATCTCTTAAAGAAGTTAAAGATAAGATCTATGAATTAGGTTTTAGCTTTAAATCATTCGACTAATATAGCAAGGAGGAAATAGACAATGTGGAATCGTAAATTTGGACGCAAAGCTGACCATCGTAAAGCAATGCTTAGAAATATGGCAACATCAGTAATCCTTCATGGAAAAATTGAAACAACTGAAATGAAAGCAAAAGATCTTCGTTCTGTTGTAGATGAAATGATTACTTTAGGTAAACGTGGTGACTTACACGCTCGTCGTCAAGCTGCTGCTTATATCCGTAATGTTGTAGCTGATGAAAAGACTGAACAAACAGTACTTCAAAAGTTATTTGATGAAGTAGCACCTAAATACGTTGATCGTAATGGTGGATACACTCGTGTTATCAAAACTAGATCACGCCGTGGAGATAATGCTCCAATGGCTATCATTGAATTAGTTTAATTCAAATATAAAACTCAAGTTTATGCTTGAGTTTTTATTTTGGGAAAAGAGTATTTGCCTTGTATCTAGGTAAACGGGATTATAATAAAATTAGAAGGAGCTTATACCTATGTTTAACCAAGATATTAAGAAAGTAACACAATGGATTATTTTAGCAGGAGTTTGTACGGTATTTATATTCATACTGATGAAGGCAGATACGTTACTCCAAGTACTTAGTAAGATACAAACATTACTAACACCACTAGTTTTTGGATTGGGGTTTGCATTTATTATTAATTTATTCTCTAGCAGGATAGAAAGATTATTAGGGAAGTGGTTTAAAGATAACAAGCATATGAATAAAATTAAACGACCAGTCGCTATTTTTACAACGATTATTCTTGCGGTTATCATTTTTTATTTTCTAACGATATCGATTTTCCCACAACTTATACAAAGTCTTCAAATGTTTGCAAAGCAATTACCAAGTTATATTAAATCGATTGAGGAGTTAATTAATAAAACAATGACATCACTTAAGATAGATTATGTATCGACATTCTCTAATTCGGATTCGTGGGTTAAAATTGTGCCACAAATTACAAATTATCTTACAAAAGTATTACCCGATTTATATAAGAATGCGATGAGTATTTCAATTACTTTCTTAAATGTATTTATGGGATTTATGATTTGTTTCTATTTCTTGATGGATAAAGAAAAATTTATACTTCAAGCAAAAAAAATTCTTGCGGCATTATTACCTATAAAGGTAGCAAATAAAGTGCTAGAAGTATCAAGTAAGAGTAATCATATTTTTTCAATGTATGTTAGAGGGCAATTAACAGAATGTTTATTAGAAGGAATTATATTTATAATTGTTTTAACATTACTAAAATTTCCTTATGCTTTACTGATTGGTAGTATGGTGTGTGTATTAAGTATAGTACCAGTATTAGGGGCGACATTTGTTTGTATCTTTGGATTCTTACTTATTTTAGCGATTAATCCATTACAAGCTGTTTTATTTGTCATAATTTACCAAGTGATTCAACAACTTGAAAGTAGTTTACTTTATCCACGTGTTGTAGGTAATTCTGTTGGATTACCAGGTGTTTTAGTACTTACATCGGTGTTCTTGTGTGGTGGCTTATTTGGATTAATCGGTGTTTTATTAGGCGTTCCAATGACTGCAGTTGTATATACTTTATTTAGAGAATTTGTTTATTATATGCTAGATCGAAAGAAAGTAATTGTTGATGGAAATCAAATACAACATGTAGATGACGTATCAAAATAATTAAATATTGTTTAAAATCAGGGAAACCTGATTTTTTTGTTATGACTGCAGTGGGGTTATTTGGTATAATGATTGCATGAAAAAAATAGCGATATTACTTTTGAGTTTAATGATAACTGGTTGTACAGCAAAATCAATACAACCTTCTTTTGATCATGATGTAAAACAAACAAGTTCTTCTGAGGTTTATGATTACCTAAATCAAAGTTTGGATAGCTTCATCTTTTCTAAATCTGATTTACCTACATACAAAGGCGAAACAGTTGAGTGGGGTGTTGTAAGTGGTGAGGGTGAAATCATTGAAAACAAGCTTGTTAAAAAGAGTACGGCAAAGGAATATGAACCGATTGTACTTGAAGGTACTGTTCAAGGAGAAACATATACGTTTGAAAATATTATGTTATTGGATGAGCAAACAGGATATTTGATGACATACTTTGGTGGTGATGATAAGAATTACGAGAATCCAAAGCTAGCCTATACTTTCGATGGCATGCTATGGTATCTTATCAATGATGATAAGCCAATATTTAAAGCAACAACGGGTTCGAAGAAAGTAAGAGATCCATCCATGGTAAGAAAGAAAGACGGAACATTTGCACTAATCGCAACACAAGGATGGGATAACCCCTCGATTTATGTATGGGACACAGTAGATGGTGTGACTTATGAGAATGAAAGGTTACTTCAAGTTAATAAATCAAATGATGATTTAAAAATGAGTGAGAAACAAGCTTGGGCACCAGAGGCGTTTTATGATCGTAGGATTGATCAATATATCGTTACATGGTCAAGTCCAAAGGATGGAGGTATGTTTTATAACTATACCAATGATTTTAATGATATAAGTTACCCTAACCAATTATTAGATACTGGTTTTACAGTAATTGATGGAACTATCATTAAAGAAGGTTATAATTATACAATCATACTAAAAGATGAAAGAGAACCGATGGAAGAATATTCACAATTATTTCTAGGGACATCAGAAACAGACTATTTAGGATTTGATACATTTTCATCAAAGAGAATTACAGGGCATCAAAGTGAAGGCCCATTTTACTTAAAGCGTGATTATGATTATATTTTGTATTATGATGATTACACAAGAAAACAATTTCAAGCAATGACTACATACGACTTGCGCAGTGAAGAGTTTGAAGATGTTGAAATGATCAAGGAAGTTATTGCACCAATGACAAGTCCTAGACATGCCAGTGTTATTCCAATTACATGGAAAGAATGGGAAAGACTAACGAAAGGTTTCAATGTTGAGGTGAGTGAATGAGAAAAATAGGAATATGGTGTTTGACACTCATTCTATTAGCGGGATGTGGGCAAGCAAATCAAAAAATAAGTAATGACCAAATATCAATACTAAAAGAGGCAATTGTGGCAACACAAGAGTTACAAAACTATACAAAGAATGAAGATCTAGTTATGAAAGTTTTTATGGATGAAGAAATAACATTGCATTCAACGACAAAGATTGAAACGAGAATTAATAATGTAAATGAAAAAGCAGAGGGATATTTAAACATGAATGTCTCGGTTGAAGGTGTTGGTGAAGGAGATATTCAACTTTGGGCGAAAAATAATCAATTCTATATTGAAAGTGATGGGCAACGTGCAATTCAAGAAGGTACGATGGAAGACTTTGGGCAGCAACTAGTAGAAAATGATTTCTCTAAAATGATTGAAAGTTTTGATTATATAAACGGACGCGTAAAAACAAATGGCAACAAGATGACGATTTCCACTCAATTGGATGAATTGCAAATATTACAACTATTACAATCACAAGGTGAAACATATGATGAAATTAAACTTAACATAAAAACGAATCGTGTGGATTTTGTGATTAGTGATAATAAATATTTAACTGAAATTCATTTTGATGTTTTAGTGGATATCATTGAAGAGGAAACAACAATTAGCAATGAAATAGTAATGAATATGATTGTGAGTGATATGAATGCAACAGAAATTGTATTTCCAGATGATTTAGCAGATTTTGGTAATAAACAAGCAACCAATCAAACTAATCAAAATAAACTGATGAAACAATTAATCGATGGAGCAGGCTACGTGGAAGTAGAGCCAGGAGTTATTGAATATGATTGGGGAACAGAGAGATATCAATTTGATTTCAATCGTTTAGATTTCAATTTAATCACGAAAAGTGGTACATATACATACAATTGGAATGAAGAATTAGGAACATTTGGTGGTGTATGTACATACAACTTTGCACAATCTGAAAATATTGGGTGTAATGAGGAAGAAGTAGCTAACATTCAATTAGCGAAAGAATTATTTGATTCAGAGTGTCAATATAGTGGTGTATCACCAAGTTCATTAAACTAGGAAAAGGGGAAAAGAAAATGAGAGCGGTTATTTCGGTAGTAGGAAAAGATAGAACAGGGATTCTTGCATTTGTGAGCTATGAATGTTTGAAGTATGAGGCAAATATTGAAGATGTATCTCAAACAGTTATGCAAGATGTATTTAACATGTTTATGATTGTGGATATCAACAAAGGAACAGAAGAATTTATTGAATTTGTGAATTACCTTGATAAAAAAGGTAAAGAGAATAATCTTGTTATTCACGTTATGCATGAAGATATTTTCAATGCAATGCATACAATTTAGGTGATTGTTTATGTTGAATACAAATAAGATTGTAGAAACAATCAAGATGATTCAAGAAGAAGATTTAGATATTCGTACAATTACGATGGGAATCTCTTTGTTGGATTGTGCTGATACAGATATTAAGAAGTCATGCGAGAAAATATACAATAAAATTGTTACAAAAGCAAAAGATCTAGTAAAAGTTGGAGAAGATATATCTAGGGAATATGGTATTCCTATTATCAATAAACGTGTATCTGTAACACCAATTAGTTTATTAGTTGATGTCAGCGGTGGAGATCCGGTAGAATATGCAAAAACGTTGGATCGTGCTGCGGAAGCTGTGGGAGTCAATTTTATCGGAGGTTATTCGGCGCTTGTTCAAAAAGGAATGACACCTGGAGAAATTAAACTTATCGAATCAATTCCTGAAGCATTGGCAGTTACAAGTAAAGTGTGTAGTAGTGTTAATATTGGATCGACTCGTGCTGGTATCAATATGGATGCGGTTAAAACAATGGGACAAATTGTTGTTCGATGTGCAGAGATGACAAAGGATAATCAATGTTTAGGTGCAGCAAAATTAGTTGTATTCTGTAATGCGGTTGAAGATAACCCATTTATGGCAGGTGCTTTTCATGGAGTTTCGGAAGCAGAAGTTGTGATTAATGTTGGTGTATCAGGGCCAGGGGTAGTAAGAAGTGCGGTTTCTAAAGCAGGACCGGATTGTACAATGGATGAAATCGCTGAAATTATTAAGAAAACAGCATTTAAGATAACTCGTATGGGACAACTTGTCGGAACAGTAGCAAGCGAAAGATTAGGAGTTCCCTTTGGAATTGTTGATTTATCATTAGCTCCAACACCAGCGGTTGGAGATTCAGTGGCTTATATCTTAGAAGAAATGGGACTTGAACAATGTGGAGGACCAGGGACTACTGCGTGTTTGGCGATGTTAAATGATGCAGTTAAAAAAGGTGGAGTCATGGCTAGTGGCAATGTTGGTGGTTTAAGTGGTGCATTTATTCCGGTTTCAGAAGATGCAGGAATGATTGAAGCTGTGAGAGCTGGTTCGTTAACATTAGAAAAATTAGAAGCAATGACAGCTGTATGTTCAGTTGGTTTAGATATGATAGTTGTGCCTGGAGACACAACACCAGAAGTAATTTCAGGCATCATAGCGGATGAAGCAGCAATTGGTATGGTAAATAGTAAAACAACAGCAGTTCGTATTATTCCGGCTATTGGATGTGCAGATGATGATGAATTAGAATTTGGCGGGTTACTTGGAAGTGGTCCTATCATGAAAATAAGTAAAGTATCACCAAAAGTGATGATCAATCGTGGAGGAAGAATTCCAGCTCCATTACAAAGTTTGAAGAACTAAAACAAAAGTCATTCATTTCGAATGACTTTTATATAATGTTAAATAACTTTGCGTCATTGCCCAAAAGATTTGATAGACCTTTATAAGGTCAATTTCTATACTTTTTCTAGGAGGTGTTCATATGAGCATAGGTAGCAAAATATATGAGTTAAGAAAAAAACAAAATCTATCACAAGAAGGACTTGCGGAGAAGTTAGAAGTAACAAGACAAACTATATCAAATTGGGAGTGTGATGAAACAATTCCGGATCTAAAATATGCGAATCAATTAGCACAAGTTTTTCATGTAAGTGTAGATTATTTAGTTGGGAATGATTGTCTTCAACCGACAATAGAAAAAGTGAGTAATATTGAAAAACTAGCAGGAATAATTATTAAGCTAATTAAGTATTTGGGAATTGTATTAATCGCACTCATTTTAATAGGATTTATTTCTATATTATTTTTTATGAATAACAAACAAACAAACAAATGTTACTAAAGATGGTGGCTACTCTTATGCATTGCTTTCATGTCGAGTGGGTGAGAACACATATGATATAAGCATTGGTGATAACGGCTTCTATGATTGCAAGGGATGTAGTGATAAGATGAATGTTTATTTAAATGATATTACAGAATGGCCTACACGAGATGAGGGTGTTAAAAATATTGAAAAATATTTTAAAGAAAATGGTGGAAGTTGCGAATAAAATGATTGCGATATCGTGATGATTTAAATGAAGTTATTCAATGATTATATTGAGTAACTTTTTAATTAGAAAAAAAATTAAAAAAAATTACAAATTATACTTGCATATGTTTTAAGTGTGTTATATACTAACAAAGCTGACTCACTAAGTTAGCAAAAAACGAACTTGAAAACAGCGAAATTAATTTCAAAAAAAATTAAAAAAATGCTTGCATTAAGTTCTCAAATGTTATACAATAACAAAGCTGAACCGCTAAAGGAAATCAGCGAACGATCTTTGAAAACTAAATAGGAAATTAAACAACGAACGTCAATTTAAAAAAAGCAATAAAAGGATAAAGCTGACAAAAAGTCAGTGAACATAAGAGCAATCAAACGGAGAGTTTGATCCTGGCTCAGGATGAACGCTGGCGGCGTGCCTAATACATGCAAGTCGAACGAACTTGAGGGAGCTTGCTCCTAAGAGTTAGTGGCGAACGGGTGAGTAATACATAACCAACCTACCTATAAGGACTGGGATAACGTTTGGAAACGAACGCTAAAACCGGATAGGTTATCGGAAGGCATCTTCTGATAATTAAAGGTGAGAAACACAAATAGATGGGGTTATGTCGCATTAGTTAGTTGGTGAGGTAACGGCCCACCAAGACGATGATGCGTAGCCGGCCTGAGAGGGTGAACGGCCACATTGGGACTGAGACACGGCCCAAACTCCTACGGGAGGCAGCAGTAGGGAATTTTCGGCAATGGGCGAAAGCCTGACCGAGCAACGCCGCGTGAGTGATGACGGCCTTCGGGTTGTAAAGCTCTGTTGTAAAGGAAGAACGGCCTGGATAGAATCTAGGAGTGACGGTACTTTACCAGAAAGCCACGGCTAACTACGTGCCAGCAGCCGCGGTAATACGTAGGTGGCAAGCGTTATCCGGAATTATTGGGCGTAAAGGGTGCGTAGGCGGTTGATTAAGTTTTAGGTGAAAGCGTGGGGCTCAACCCCATATAGCCTAAGAAACTGGTCGACTAGAGTACAGGAGAGGGCAATGGAATTCCATGTGTAGCGGTAAAATGCGTAGATATATGGAGGAACACCAGTGGCGAAGGCGGTTGGCTGGCCTACAACTGACACTGAGGCACGAAAGCGTGGGGAGCAAATAGGATTAGATACCCTAGTAGTCCACGCCGTAAACGATGAGAACTAAGTGTCGGAGAAATCCGGTGCTGCAGTTAACGCAATAAGTTCTCCGCCTGGGGAGTATGCACGCAAGTGTGAAACTCAAAGGAATTGACGGGGGCCCGCACAAGCGGTGGAGTATGTGGTTTAATTCGAAGCAACGCGAAGAACCTTACCAGGTCTTGACATACCGCGCAAAAGCATAGAGATATGTAATAGTTATGGCGGATACAGGTGGTGCATGGTTGTCGTCAGCTCGTGTCGTGAGATGTTGGGTTAAGTCCCGCAACGAGCGCAACCCTTGTCTTCAGTTACCATCATTAAGTTGGGGACTCTGGAGAGACTGCCGGTGATAAACCGGAGGAAGGTGGGGATGACGTCAAATCATCATGCCCTTTATGACCTGGGCTACACACGTACTACAATGGCAACTACAGCGTGAAGCCAGCTAGTGATAGCGAGCAAATCACACAAAGGTTGTCTCAGTTCGGATTGAAGTCTGCAATTCGACTTCATGAAGTCGGAATCGCTAGTAATCGCGGATCAGCATGCCGCGGTGAATACGTTCTCGGGCCTTGTACACACCGCCCGTCAAACCATGAGAGTTGGTAATACCCGAAGCCGGTGGCCTAACCTGTAAAGGAGGGAGCCGTCGAAGGTAGGACTGATGATTGGGGTTAAGTCGTAACAAGGTATCCCTACGGGAACGTGGGGATGGATCACCTCCTTTCTAAGGAGAAAGAAGTACAGAAATTGAGTTCGCGTTAAAATTCCTATTTAGTTTTGAGAGATCGTAAAAGAAATCTCAGAAGTTCTTTGAAAACTGAATAACAGAGAAAGACAGATAAAAAGGTCTTTCTGAAAAGTTGAAAAACTAGATTTCAAAAATCAGAACAGCAATGAAATGATTTTAGGAAAAACATAGTAAAAACAGTTCAATCTAAAAAAAAGAAGTCCATGAGAAGAAATCTCAGTCTTATGGCAAAGTGATTAAATGAAAAAGGGCGTACGGTGAATGCCTTGGCATAATGAGCAGAAGAAGGACGCAGCGAACGGCGAAACGCCTCGGGGAGTGGTAAGCACACAGAGATCCGGGGATATCCGAATGGGGGAACCCAGCACTGGTAATGCAGTGTTATCCATAAGTGAATACATAGCTTATGAGAAGAGAACGCAGGGAATTGAAACATCTTAGTACCTGTAGGAGAAGAAAATAAAAATGATTCCCTAAGTAGTGGCGAGCGAAAGGGGAAGAGCCCAAACCAGTCTTAGGACTGGGGTTGTAGGACCACAATGTGGTACTCAAACGGTTAGTCGAACGGCATTGAAAGGCCGGTCAAAGAAGGTGCAAACCCTGTAGACGAAAATCGAATGAGACCTAGTGGAATCCTGAGTACGGCGAGGCACGTGAAACCTTGTCGGAATTAGCCGGGACCATCCGGTAAGGCTAAATACTCCATTATGACCGATAGTGAACCAGTACCGTGAGGGAAAGGTGAAAAGAACCGCGGGAGCGG
>NZ_JAVWNC010000007.1:0-62437 GCF_036637135.1 Anaerorhabdus sp.
AAGCTGAAGTTGAAGCCCTATGTCAAGGGGATGCTTCAGGTCGAGTACAAAGATAGGAGAAAATAAAATGACACAATTTAATATGAATGCCTTCTCATTAGATGGCAAAGTAGCATTAGTAACTGGGGGATCTTATGGTATTGGATTCTCACTTGCATCAGGATTAGCACAAGCAGGTGCAACAATTGTCTTTAACGATATCAATCAAGACTTAGTTAACAAAGGTTTAGCAGCTTATGAAGAAGCAGGTATCAAAGCTCATGGTTATGTGTGTGATGTAACCAATGAAGAACAAGTTCAAGCAATGATTCAACAAATTGAAACTGAAGTAGGCGTCGTTGATATCCTCGTAAATAACGCAGGTATTATCAAACGCGTTCCAATGCACGAAATGAGTGTTGCTGATTTTAGAAAAGTTATTGATGTTGATTTGAACGCTCCATTTATTATGGCAAAAGCTTGTATTCCTTCAATGATTAAAAAAGGACATGGTAAAATTATTAATATCTGTTCAATGATGTCAGAATTAGGAAGAGAAACAGTAAGTGCATATGCAGCCGCTAAAGGCGGATTAAAAATGCTTACAAAAAACATCGCATCAGAATATGGCGAAAGTAATATTCAATGTAATGGTATTGGACCTGGATATATCGAAACTGTACAAACTGCTCCATTACGTGAAAGACAACCCGATGGAAGCCGTCACCCATTTGACCAATTTATCGTTTCAAGAACACCAGCTGCACGTTGGGGTGTTGCAGAAGATCTAATGGGACCTGCAGTATTCCTTGCAAGTGATGCAAGCAACTTTGTAAATGGACATATCTTATATGTAGATGGTGGTATCTTAGCTTATATTGGAAAACAACCAAACTAAAGAAAAAGGGAGAAATTAAAATGAAAATCGCATTAATTAACGAAAACTCACAAGCAGCAAAAAACAGTATCGTCTATAACGAATTAAATACTGTTGCATCAAGTTTTAATCACACTGTACATAACTACGGTATGTATTCTGCAGAAGATACTCACCAATTAACTTATGTAAAGAATGGTTTATTAGCAGCAATCTTACTTAACTCAAAAGCAGTAGACTTTGTAGTTACAGGTTGTGGTACAGGGCAAGGTGCAATGCTTGCGTGTAATTCATTTCCAAACGTATTATGTGGGCACATTACAGATTCATTAGATGCTTATCTATTTGGACAAGTAAATGATGGTAACTGTATCGCTATGCCATTTGCACAAGGATTTGGTTGGGGTGGAGAATTAAATCTTCGCTACACATTTGAAAAACTATTCTCTGAACAATTCGGTGGTGGTTATCCAAAAGAACGCGTTATCCCTGAACAAGCAAATAAAAAAATCTTAGATCAAGTTAAACTTGTAACTCACCAACCAATGATCAAAATTCTAAAAGAGATGGACCAACAATTCTTAAAAGATACAATTGATTATCCTGAATTCAAAGATTTATTCTTCGCTAATTGCCAAGATGAAGAAATAGCTACTTACCTACAAAACCTATTAAAATAATATCCTCTTCCCAAAAACAAAAAATGTGATTGAATTCAATCGCATTTTTATTTACTTGGTTGAAGAACAAACGAAAACTGTATTGTCTTTCCTTGTTTTATTTTGTACTGTTCAAGTGGTTCTGCACCCCAACTACCATTGCCTAAACCACGTTGATACGCATCCAAATGAAGTACGTATTTTCCATTATGTTCGAGTTCAACAATATGTTGCGCATTGCCTATTTCTTCATCTGAGTAAGGTAAGATATTTACACCAAAACTTTGATTTGAATTAATCATCAATGCGTTGTCATCTCCAATTAGTTTGAGCCAACGAACATCGGTCTTATTGCCACTATCTTGTGGTTTTAGATATGTATCATTAAACCATTCATTCAGGGTTGATTGATAGATACCCACAAAGGTCGCAGTATTACGATCTACATAATTTTCAAATGGACCTCTTCCATACCACTCTGATGTATTTATGTTATTTACATCAAACACTATTCCAATTCTTGCAATTTCACCTACTGATTTAACTGAAGGTACATCCACGGATGTATCTATTTTTATTTTTCCTTCTCCATCAATCGTATATGTTGTCATAACATTCGAATTCACCGATTCAATCAATCCTTTAGTTTGTATAGTTACTAGTTGATCTTTATGATTTATGTTTATACTTTCCAAGACAAATGATGTCTCAGCGTGTTTAACTTCATCACTAAATCCAATATCATTGGATACAGGAGCTCGATAAAAACTAACACGTGGACCATTCTCTAAAACTAATTCACCATTCAGTAAATATTTAGAAAATAATCCCAACTTTTTATCAAACGTAATTTCAAAGTTATGACCACTTATTATAATTTCTTGATCATTTTCATCAAGATTAATATTCTGATTTTTTTCTATCTCTACATCATACAAATAATCTTGTAGTATAAACTGTTCACTCGAACAAATATCACCTTGATTACCACCGTAAATATTGTTCCATAACTGATCTGTTGTATAACGAACATTCACATTGAATAATAGCTCACCATCAACTGTTTTTAAATTAGGCAACGATAATTGAATCTCTTTTGTTTCTAATGGAGCAACATTAATTTCTTCTTTATTTAGTGTTTTTTTGTATAGTTCAATTCCGTTATGTAATATCTGTATATCTACTTGATATTCATTTAAGTTTGTCGCAATATTTTCATTCGTTACTTTTAACACTTCGTTTTTATACTCAAATTGAAAATTTTGTTGAACCTTCTTTACTTCTTCAATCTCTGCTTGCGGCACACGATTAGCGCTAATCAATCCATTCCCGCAGAAAGCACCATCATGTAGCAATGTTCCCCAATCACTTCCATATCCAAAGTATTCATTTCCATCATCAACCGTATAAATAGATTGATCAATAAAATCCCAAATAAATCCACCTTGAGTATTTTTATATTTTCGATAAGCATCAAAGTATTCTTTAAAATTACCCATCGCATTTCCCATACCATGTCCATATTCTGATTGGAAGAAAGCATTCTTCTCTTTCTTACCGTATTGGTTAATTTGATCAAGTGTCCAATATTGACTACTCACAACATCTACCATCGATTCTTCTCGTGTATTTCCAATTCGATTATCTCGTTCATATACCCTTAATCTACTTGGATCACGTTGTAGAACCCACATTGAAGAAACATAAAACGGATAATTCTCATCCATTGGATATTCTTTGTAAGTTGATTCATTGCCCAATGACCAAAATAAAATACTGGCATGGTTTTTATCACGTTCCACCATACTCTTTGTACGATCTAAAATAAGTGGAGTATAAATCGGATTATTACCTGGTACTCCTAATTCTTTTTCTCCGATATGTGTTTCGATATTCGCTTCATCCACAACATATAAACCTAACTCATCGGCTATATCATAAGTTATTTCTTGATTTGGATAATGCGACGTTCTAAATGCATTGATATTATAAGATTTCATTAATTCTAAGTCTTGGATTATTTCATCTTTTGTAATAGCACGTCCATTTACTAAACTTGTTTCATGACGATTAACACCCTTCAACATGATTGGGCTTCCATTTAATAATATTTGTGATAGACCATCTACTTGATTAATTTCAACTTCTCTTATTCCGATACGTGTACAAATTGTTTCAATCGCATTTCCTTGATCATCAATCAGTTGGATAAGTAAACGATATAGATTCGGCTTTTCACTACTCCATAATTTTGGTGAATCTATTTGAATTATTTGATTGATTGTTACTCCTTCATCTTTTACGTTTTGATATGACGCTAATGATTCTACTTTTTGTATGATTGGCTCCTTTAAAACTGATTCATCTTTTACCTGATCAATCACATCAAAAGAAAGCGTATAGTTATTTTTTATTTCTGATGATAAATTTCTTACTACAGTATCAACATTTAATTCTGCTTGTGTATAATCATCGTTGCATTGTGTTCTCACAAAGAAATCACGTATCTCTACTTCATCTTTTGAATATAGTAAAACATCTCTAAAAATCCCACTTAGTCTAATGAAATCTTGATTCTCAAAATAACTACCTGTTGACCAACGATAAACTTCTACCGCTATTGTATTTGTTCCTTCTTTTAAGTAGGGAGTAATATTGAATTCAGCCGTTGTATAGCTATCTTCACTATATCCAATACGTTCACCGTTAATATACACATAGAACGCTGATTCTACTCCTTTAAAACTCAGGAATATATTTCTATCTTTCATTGTATCATTCAGTTCAAACTCACGTTTATAATGTCCTACGCTATTCATCGCCGTAGGTGCAAGTGGTTCCCCTTGCCAACCATATTGAATCTCTTCATAGTTTAGCCACGGATAAATTTGATTAATATAAATTGGTTTCTCATATTTGAATGTACCATCTTCATTGCGTTGTGTTTGAATATTGGATGGTATTGTTATGTCTTCAAACTTCGTATCATCCCAATCTTCCCAATATGTAAATGCATCATATCCTGCAATATTTTTTAATCGTTCTGCGGGTTTGGATGCATAGTAAAAACGCCATGTTCCATTTAATGATTGAACATAGGGTGACGAACTAAAATCCACATTATCTAAACTACTCATCTCTGCAAGCAGTGCTTCTTCTTTGGATGAGTAGGGTGTAAAACTAGCATGCGCTAATTCACGATTAATTTCAAAAATATCATAGCGGTCATACCATTCTTCACTTGCGAATGATGTATCTGGAGTTAGTGGAACAATACTGGGTCTTGCAGTACCTTCTGGTTCAACAAATTGTGATGTTGCTTTCGTGCAACCACCTAGAAGCACTAGAATACTTAAACACAATACTATTTTACGCATTCCTGTCCTCCTAATCTTTTACTAATACGCTTGTTATCTCTCCTATAAATACGCGATGAAAATCCTTAGCAGGATATGATTCATTTTTTACTTCATCACTTACAAACTCTTCATCTTTTAAGTCATGTACGTATAGTTTTTTACAAACAAAAACAAGCTTAGCTTCATTGATAATCGGAGTGTCATCTACAAGACTTGTCGTCATTCCACATTCACTTATTTTATCAAATTCTCTTCCTGACTTTGTTCCTAGATATCCCAATTCTTTTCTATATTTTTCATCAAAAAATGCAACTGAGAATGTATCTTTATCATTCATAAATGAATATGTATAACGTTGTGGTCGAACATATACAGTCACAATATTTTTATTCCATAAATGCCCCATTTGTATCCAACTAGCAGTCATTCCATTTACTTTATTATTACTTTGAACTGTTACAACGCCCCAATCTTTAGAAATTAATTCAAACACATTATTATTTAAATCTGAAATATTTATTTTTTTCATCGTATTTACCTCTTTCAAATTATACCAAGGATTTATCTATATACAAATACTTCATCTCTTTATTTCATAATATGCAACAAAAAAGAATGTCTAGCGACATTCTAATTTAACTATTCAACTGTAACTTTAATTCCAGGACCCATTGTTGTTGCAAGAGTAACAGATGTCATATAGATACCTTTTACTGCAGCAGGTCTTGCTTTTGCGATTACATCGTATAGAGATTTGAAGTTTTCAGCAAGTTGTTCAGCAGTAAATGATACTTTACCAATTGCAACATTGATGTTTCCTTCTTTATCAACACGGTATTCAATTTTACCTTTTTTGATTTCACTAACAGCTTTAGTTACATCCATAGTAACTGTTCCTGTTTTAGGATTTGGCATTAAACCTTTAGGTCCTAAAATCTTACCTAATTTACCTAACTCACCCATCATATCTGGAGTAGCTACGATAATATCAAATTCAAACCAACCTTTTTTAATATCTTCAAGAATTTCTTTTCCACCAACGAAATCTGCGCCAGCATCTTTAGCTTCTTGTTCTTTAGCACCTTGAGTTACAACTAAAACCTTTTGAGTTCTACCTGTTCCGTTTGGAAGCACGATAGCTCCACGGATTTGTTGATCAGCGTGACGAGGATCAACATTTAAATTGAAGCAAGCTTCAACAGAAGAATCGAATTTAGTAGTACTTGTTTTCTTTGCAAGTTCTACAGCTTCTGTGTAGCTATATGTTTTGCTGCTGTCGATTAATTTTGCAGCTTCTAAATATTTTTTACCAGCCATCAAATTAGTCCTCCATGCCTTCTACAACAATTCCCATATTACGTGCAGTTCCTGCAATAATACGCATTGCTGATTCAACATCATTAGCATTTAAATCTGGCAATTTGTATTCAGCGATTTCTCTACATTGGTCCAATGTGATCTTTCCTGCTTTAACTGCCTTAGGGCTTCCTGATGCTTTTGCAACTTTTGCTGCTTTCTTTAATAATACTGCAGCAGGTGTTGTTTTTAATACGAATTCGAAAGACTTATCTTCATACGCAGTAATGATTACTGGTACGATGTCTCCTCCACGTTCCTTAGTAGCATCGTTAAATGCTGAACAGAATTGTGGCATGTTGATACCAGCTGAAGCTAATGCTGGTCCTGGTTTTGCTCCGCCAGCTGGAAATTGTAGCTTGCAGACTTTTGCAACTTTTTTACTCACTTGACATACCTCCTATATTTGATTGTCAGTGCAGTGGTACAATGGACTAGTTGCAGTCCTCCCACGCAAAGAATGCACACATGTGCATTAAAAATAATACCTCAAACTAGGTAGATAGTCAACTATAACCTAATAAATAAAGGATATTTCGCTAGTTTTTATGAGAAAATACCTAACAAGTAACCATATCCCTCTTTTTCCATGTTAACTTTAGGAATAAAGCGTAAGGATGATCCATTTATACAATATCGAATTCCATTAGGTGATACTGGATCATTCTCAAATTTATGTCCTAAATGAGAGTTACCTACACGACTTACAACTTCCGTACGAATCATACCGAAGGAGTTATCTTTCTTTTCAACAATTGTATTTTCATCAATCGTTTTATCAAATGCTGGCCATCCACACCCACTATCATATTTGTCTTTCGAAGAAAATAATGGTTCACCTGTAACGATATCTACATAAATACCTTCCTCAAATAACTCATCATATTCATGTGAGTATGGTTTTTCAGTAGCTGCTTTTTGCGTAACATTGTATTCAATATCGGATAAATTCTTACTGATTTCATCCTTTTCAGGTTTCTTATATTTCGATGCATCCACAACGATATTCTTTACTTTATCAAATTCAAACTTTGAAATATGACAATATCCAGTTGGATTCTTATCCAAGTAGTTTTGATGATATTCCTCTGCTTCATAGAAGTTTTCCAATGGTTTCACTTCTACCACAAAATGCGATACTCGTTCCTTTTCAATGGCAACCACTCTTTCAACAATAACCTTACTCTCTTCATCCGAATAATATACTCCTGTTTGATATTGGCTACCTCTATCATTTCCTTGACGATTTTCTATCGTTGGATCAATTACCGAGAAATAAGCATACAGTATTGTCTCTAGACTTACTATTTTTGGATCATATTCTACGCGCACCGTTTCTCTAAATTCTGTATCACCATTACATACCTGTTGGTATGTTGGTTTAGTGAGATTTCCATTGGCATATCCAGAAGTCCCATCAAGTACACCAGGTATGCTTTGTACAAGCTTCTCAAGACCCCAAAAACAGCCACCAGCCAAATAAATGACTTGTACCCCTTCTTTTACTTGATAATTTGAATCACTTCCAATTTTATTCATATATAAACCTCGCTTTTCATCTAACTATAGGTTACTCAACTATTATTGCCAAGGCAATATATATGCCCAACCAAAAGAAAAACAGAAGTCAATGACCTCTGTTTTATTAATAATCAGCTTTAATTAAATCCGAGTAAGAAATATCCGTAGGTGTTTCACGTCCAAATAGAATCGTAAGTACAGATGCAATCTTAGTTTGATCATTCATTGCATTTACTTTACCTTCCATGCCAGTGAAAGGGCCAGATAAGATTTTAACTGTATCCCCAACTGTGAAGTCAACATTAACAACAGTGTCTCCGATACCAATTCTTCTTAAGATAGAATCAATTTCATCAGGAGATACTGGGAATGGTTTTGCTCCTCCCCCAGATGATCCGATAAATCCTGTAACCCCTGGTGTATTACGTACAACATACCAAGCATCATCAGTCATGATCATTTCTACAAATAAGTAACCAGGGAAAAGATTTCTCATCTTTGTAACTTCTTTTCCATTCTTATATTCAATTTCAGTTTCTTCTGCAACTAATATTCTAAATAAATAGTCAGTAATACCCATTGATTCAACACGACGTTCAAGGTTTTCTTTAACACGGTTTTCATGTCCTGCATATGTATTTACTACATACCATCTTTTTTCAGTTTCATCGATATACGGTTTCATTGCTTCTGTCATACTATGCACCTATTCCAATCAACTTTAAGAAGAATGTGATTAAGAATTCACACCCAACAAAGAATGCTCCAAAAAATATAATAAAGATTAATACTTCACCAGTACTTGACATTAAATCTTTACCCTTTGGCCAACGAACACGTTTTGCCTCTTTTGTTACTCCACTAATACTAAACCATTTCAACATTGTATTATCCTCCTACTTTGTTTCTTTGTGAAGGGTGTGTTCTCCACATTTCTTACAGAACTTCTTTAATTCAAGTCGTTCGTTAGAACTTTTCTTATTACGATGAGTTGTATAGTTACGCGACAAGCACACCGTACACGTAAGAATTACTTTATCTTCTTTTGCCACGATTAAAACAACTCCTTTCAGTTTCTACGCTAATTAACTCTACCATAAAGGTTATTCCCAGTCAATAAAGTCATTCTCAATCTATTTTAATTATTTTAATAAAAACATCACCGTTTTGTGATGTCTTTATCCTGATAAATACTGGCTTTTATTAGTTTTTTTACTTTTTGTACTCGGTTATCATAATTTTTTTCATTTTGTCCAATGATCTTTGATGCTTTAACATATGGACAATCAACTAAGTATAAATCTAACACTTGTTTATCCAAGCTTGATAAATTTTGTATTACTTCTCTGACACGTAAGGAAGCATCTTTATATTCCAAATAATACACTGGATTACTGCATCCTTCAAATGATCTTACTTTAGTAGAAAATGGATTCTCTTCATCTACTCTAATTGTATCTAATGATATCGAGTAAAGATTGTGATTGTCTGACATCCTTAAGTGATGCCTCAACAGTGTTTTTACTCTGCGTTGCGCACAATAATAAACAAATGTACCAAACTTACACTTATTTTGAATGTGGAAGCAATGTATTGAATCTGTAATTGCTACTAGTGCTTCTAAAACAAAATCATCGCGATACATTTCCAACAACAAGTTACCATTTAAACTTTCTTTCACTATTTTTCTAGAGTATGGTGTGTACTTGTTGATTAAAGCATTTAATGCCCATTCATCTTTTTGCATACAGTAATACAACAATTCAAAATCATTTTGATAACAAAGCCACATGTTTCTTCTCCTCTACAAAGGGAAACGTTTGTTATAAACCTCATACATTAGAATTCCACATGCTACAGATGCATTTAGAGATGATATTTCTCCTACCATAGGAAGTTTTACTAAGAAATCACATTCCTCTTTAACAAGTCGAGAAATTCCTTTGCCCTCATTTCCGATGACTAAAACAATCGGTGTATCATATTTAGGTTGACGATAATCTTGTGCATTTTTCATATCCGTCCCAACAACCCAATACCCTTTATCTTTTAATTGTTTTAATGTTTGTGTCAAATTCGTTACATCTGCGACAGGTACTGTCTCAATTGCTCCAGCTGATACTTTCGCAACAGTCGATGTTAATCCAACTGCATTGTTTTTCTTAATGATAATTCCATCAACACCCACTGCATCAGCTGTTCGTAATATTGCACCTAAATTATGTGGATCTTCTAATTCATCCAACATTACTAAGAATCCAAGTTTATCTTCTGGAATCGTTGAAAGAATTTGGTCAATTGAAACTGTCTTGTATTCTTCGACTTTTGCGATGACTCCTTGGTGATTACCACCTTCAGCTAATTTATCCAAATGTTTACGATCTACTCTTTCAATACGAATTCCTTTTTTTCGTCCTGCTTGCTCAATATCTTTTTGATTATCTAGAACATAGAGGACATCAATCTTCTTATTGTCTTTTAGTAATTGTTGAACCATATTTTTCCCATATATATATTGTGCCATATTATACCTCCACAAAAGTCCTGACTTTGTCCCAACATGCATCTAATCTATCTTTTTTCTTTTCTACATACCAATACCCTAATACCGCTTCAAATCCAGTTGATGTACGATAGGTTGTTACATCCGTATTCTTAGGTACGCTATCACTCTTGTAGTTTCTTCCACGTTTAAAAATATCTAATTCATCTTCAGTGAAAAAATCCTCTTCAAGTAACTTATGGTAAAAACTGGATTGTGCTTTTGCGCTTACAAAACGAACGCTTTTTGTTTGTAAATCATTTGCCCTATTATATCCTTTTTCTACTAAATATTCTCTTACATACAATGACCAAACAGCATCCCCCAAATACGCTAAGGTACTTCCAGAGATTTGATTCGTCTTCATTATAGTAATCCTCTTTCAATCAATTGACTTCTTAATTTATCTGCTTCATCAAAATTCTTTTCTTGTTTCGCAAGATTCCATTTGTTAAATAATTCTTTATCATCCTCAGTAAGTGTAAGACGAAGATACTCAATCCCCAATACATCTAACATTTTTTCAATCGTCACAATATATTTACTTACTTCATTTGCATCAACATCTTTAACACGTAAAACTTGATTTAACTTCTTAACTGTTTCAAAGATAACCGCATAAGCATTCGGTGTATTCAAATCATCATCCATAGCATCTAAGAATTGTTGATAAAGTTCTTGATCCATTTCATTCTTAATTTCTTCATTTGCAAGCGCAATTTTTACAGTTGCTTGTTTAAGTGGATTTAGCACTTTGTCCAATTCTTTTTGCGCTGTTTCAAATACTTCATCACTAAAATTTAATTCCATACGGTAATGCACTGACAACATCAACCAACGTACAAGTTGCGGACTAAATTGATTCAATACATCTTTTGCCAAAGTAAAATTCCCAAGTGATTTACTCATCTTAACACCATCAATATTGATCATTCCATTGTGTAACCAGAAATTCGCAAGTGTTGTATTGTGTAGTGCACGGCATTGTGCAACTTCATTTTCATGATGTGGAAAACGTAAATCCATTCCTCCACCATGAATATCAATTAAGTCTTTACCAAATTCCTTATTAATCATAACAACACACTCAGTGTGCCAACCAGGTCTTCCTTCTCCCCATTTGGTATTCCATTTTATACCCATGTCGGTTTTTTTCCACAACGCAAAATCAAGTGGTGATTCTTTTTTATCATTTTCTTCAATTCTTGCGCCAACTTGTAAATCATCAATATTTTGATGTGATATTTCCCCATATGAGTCCACACTATTTACTCTAAAGAAAACATCTCCATCAGCTTCATATGCATGTCCTGTTTCGATTAACTCTTCAATGAATTTGATAATCTCATCCATTGTTTCTGTTACTCGTGGTGTCTTATATAAATCATGAGCGTTTAATTTATGACGTACATCATTATAAGCTTGGATATATTCTTCCGTTATTTCAGCTTCATGTTTGTGTTCTTCATTTGCTTTCTTAATAATTTTATCATCCACATCTGTGTAGTTTGATACGTATTTAACTTTGTATCCTTCTGCTTCAAAAACACGTCTTAGTGTATCAAAGACAATAATCGGTCTCGCATTACCAATATGAATGTGGTTGTAAACTGTTGGTCCACAAACATACATACTTACCTCTCCATCAATCAATGGTTTAAACTCTTCAATCTTTAATGTTCTTGTGTTGTATAATCGCATATGCTTTTCCTCCTTGCAATATAAAAATGGCATCCTATAAAAAGACGCCATTGCGTGGTTCCACTTTTCTTACTTCTCAAACTCTTAACGCGAGAAACGTTTTATCCTACATATCGGACAAACCCTCATAGATGCATTTCAAACTTCACCGCACTAACTGTTCCACCAACCCAGTTATCTCTATTGATTGATTTAGTTTTACTCTTCTAATCATCAGTTTCTATAAGTATAACTTACTTTAATTTTACAAACAAGGCTATTTTGTATGGGCACGTTTAAATTGAATTTTTTGTAACCAATCCTTTTGTGTCTTCATCGAAATATACCCCACAACAGATACAACTAAAGCTCCCGCTGCATCTACCATTAAATCTTTCATTGTATCCATTAATGCTGCTCTACCTACTAATTCAGTTCCATTTTCTAACATGAACTTTTGCATATTCAAATGCAAGATACCATCAAACGTGAATTCATAAATTTCCCACACAACCCCTAAAGTTACCGCAAAACAAAACGCAAAGATTGCGACAAATAAGGGAGATAAATTCATAGGTACTTTATCATTTTGATTGAGCAAAGAAACAAACGAGAACCCAAGAGCTCCTAGCATTCCCCCACTAAATGTATGTAATATTGTATCCCAATGATTTACTGTATAGTAATAACTTCTAACCTCACCCAAGAAAATAGCACAATACAAGAATATAACATATAAAATCAACATGTAACTCGGAATGATTACTTTAAATTTCTTTTCAAATATACTTGGTAATACCATTGCTATAATTCCCAATAAACATTGGAAAAACATCAGCGTGTAATCTGACTTCACACGTGTGAATTGCATACCTGTTTCTAGTGAGACTGGTGACACAACCATCTTAAATCCAATGAAGATAGTTGAAATCACTAAACTTGCCATAACAAATATAAATAAAACTTTTTCCCAATTGATTTCTTTTAATTTTTTCATCTTTTTCACCTGTGATATATTTTACCTTGTAGTTTTTAATTATACAAGTATATCTATACATAATAAAAGAGTGATTTCTCACTCTTCAATATCTTTTTCTGGAATATAGAAACTGTAAACACTATCTACAAGTCTCATCCATCCCTTCATTTCGGGATTCCATATTTCATATTCTTCATTCACAATTTCTTGGCGAATTAAACGAATAAGTTCTTCTTCAGTGAAAGGTCCACCTTTACGTTTTGTACTACGTACATACCATATTTTATCCATTTTCTTAGCCTCCTATTGCTACACATGCATTTTTATCTGGTGCAAGTTGAGTCCCTTGAGGACATGTGCATTTTCCTGTCACCGAATCAAATGTACCTCCACTCGTAGCACAACCATCCGTATCAGGGAAAGGAGTCGCTGTTGGTGTTGGAGTTGGTGTTGGCGCTACTTTTGCTTTATAACGTACTGTAATCTCTTCATTCTTAGATCCCATTGTACCTTCTACAACAGTTCTCAACGCTTCATATCCATCAATCTTAGGACTTTCTACACGATAAGTATCCCCTGTGTTATATGTCATAACATAATCTTGATAAATCTTTGAGTTAACATCATCATCATATACATATTTAATCGTAAGGGTAAATGATGGCGTTACTGTTGGTTCTGGTGTTGGAGCTGTATAATTGAAATCCACAGTAAATGCTTCAGAATTTAAGTTCTTATCTGTATTTGAAGAAGCAATAATCGTAATGACATACTTTTGACCATCTGTTAATTTTGATTGATCAATTGTTAATGAGTTTTCCACAGCCTTAGCCGTATATACTGGATTTGTATCAATTGACACTTCATAATAATCAGCGCCCTCTACTTTATCCCATGTTATTTTAATTTTTGTTTTATCATAACTCACTTGTAAGTTTTTAACTTTTTCAAGTTGTTCAGTTGTCGTCGTTTCTGCTTCATTCGTATATTGGTTGTATTGGTTATCACCAGTTCCTACCATCTTACCTGATGTTGTAAATCCAACTAAAGTGTTGTTGTAAGCCGAAATAACACCAATGCTACTCCATTGTTCAACAGCTTTCTTTAAGTCTTCATTATTTGTAGCGATTTGCACTTTACCATCACTACCGAGTCCTGCGATAAACCCATTACCCACTGCTACTTGTGTAATATTTTTAAGTGTTGATACATTTGTTGCTACAGCACCACTGTATGAAACAGTTGTAACTGTTTGTGATGAACTAAGGAATGCAACTTCATTTGTACCAATCGAAACACTCTTTACATTTTTATTCGATTCCATTGAAGCAGAATTTGTTACTGTTCCTGCTACCTTAACATTTCCCGCAGAATCAATTCCAATTGTAAATCCATTCCCAGCTTCAACATCTACTATATTTTCCCATTGATCAACATCACAAGCGCCTTGTGCAGTGTCCCCAACACAAACTACCTTTCCATCATCAAGGGCAGCTACAGTGTGTTTAGCACCAATTGCTACATCCACTGCTTTTTCAATCTTACTTACATCCAATTGTCCATTTGTATTAGATCCAGCACCTACTACAGTACCGTCAGCTTTAAGACCTACTACAGTATCTTTATAACTATCAATTTTTACTAAGTTGTTAAAGTCTGTCATTTGTATCCCTTGTCCATATGTCGCTACGTTATGATCATCACGAATATAAACTGTAAATTTTTCAGTTGTGCTTAAACGATCTGCTTGAGATAGTTTTAGATTCAAACCATCTGTACCCTTATTCATATTTAAAAGAAAGAAAACTAATCCGATTAAGACAACCGCACCAATTACACCACCAATAATCATAAATAATTTTTTATTATTTTTTGGACTCTTCTTTGTAGTTTTTTGATTCATGTCTACACGGTGAATTGGAGTCACTGGTTTTTGTTGTACTTCTTGTGGTTTTTGTTTTACTTCACTTACGCGTTTAATTTGCGCAGTTGTTTCATTTACAACATGTGCTGCTTTTTGCGGATTAACCATAAGTGGAATATCTATTTCACTTGGTTCACTATCTTTCATAAACGGAATTTGTATACTATCTTCCAATGATAAATTAGGCAATGCAATATCAGTTGAATTCTTAAGCATATCATCTAACGAAACTTGGAAGATGCTTGCTAAACGTTTAAATTGAGCAAGGTTACAGATTGCACGTCCATTTTCCCAGCCCATATATTCAACAACATTTACACCCATTTTATCTGCTATTTCTTGTTGTGAAAAACCGAAGTGTTTTCTTAACAATAATAGTTTTTCGGGTAATTTATTTACCATGTATGTCACTCCTTAAATTTCTTCGTCCTAAGACCACTTTTATTTTACTTGCTTTTTACCCTTTTAGCAAATCTTTAGTTCACTTTTACCCTCAAGTAAAAGGTTTTAACGCTTTAAATCAAGTTATGAATAAAATAAAAACCGATAGATTTCTCTACCGGTTTCATCTTCCTACATTTATTATTTAATGTTTGCGAAGTATTTGATTGTTCTAACCATTTGGCTAGTGTAACTATTTTCGTTATCATACCAAGAAACTACTTGTACTTGGAATGTATCGTCATTTACTTTAGTTACCATTGTTTGTGTAGCATCGAATAATGAACCATGTGATTCACCAATGATATCGCTTGATACTAATTCTTCTTCAGTATAACCGAATGAATCATTTGCAGCAGCTTTCATTGCAGCGTTGATTCCTTCTTTAGTTACGTCTGTTCCTTTAACTACAGCTACTAAAATAGTAGTTGAACCTGTAGGAACTGGAACACGTTGTGCAGAACCGATAAGTTTTCCGTTTAATTCAGGAATTACAAGACCGATAGCTTTAGCTGCTCCTGTTGAGTTAGGAACGATGTTGCAAGCTGCAGCACGAGCACGACGTAAGTCACCTTTACGGTGAGGTCCATCAAGAACCATTTGGTCACCTGTGTAAGCATGAACTGTAGTCATGATACCACTTTGAATAGGTGCAAATTTGTTTAATGTGTTAGCCATAGGAGCTAAGCAGTTTGTAGTACAAGATGCAGCTGAGATAATTGTATCTTCAGCAGTAAGAATACCTTCGTTTACTCCAAATACTACTGTTGGTAAATCATTTCCAGCAGGAGCTGAGATAACAACTTTTTTAGCACCAGCAGTGATATGAGCTTCTGCTTTTGCTTTTGATAAGTAGAATCCTGTACATTCAAGAACTACATCAACACCTAAATCTCCCCAAGGAAGTTTAGAAGCGTCTGCTTCTTTGAAAATCTTAATTTCTTTACCATCAACTGTAATTGATGCTTCACCAGCTACAACTGTGTGGCCATCGTAACGACCTTGTGCTGAATCATATTTTAATAAGTGTGCAAGCATTTTTGGATCTGTTAAGTCGTTGATTGCTACAACTTCATACCCTGCTGCTCCAAACATTTGTCTGAACGCTAAACGTCCAATACGACCGAAACCATTAATTGCTACTCTAACATCTGCCATTTTAATTGACCTCCTCTATGATGCAATAAAATTATAGTCTTTTTTAACCCCAATTGTCAATTGTGAAAAAACTAATTATTAACCCAAAAAAGCCTATAAATGCGCTGTTTAAAGCAATAAAGCGCTTACATATTTGAATTAATTTTTTTATCTTTTTTTTATCCCTTTTTAATTCCTATATTTTATTCACAAAACACTTCTTGAATCTTTCAATTACCTCAAATATAACACTTGTTGGGCAAGCCAAATTGATGCGAATAAACCCAGTTCCATTATGACCAAAAGTTGATCCACGATCCACAAAGATTTCTTCTTTATTAAGCATTTCAATCAATATATCTTCACTATATCCCAACCCATTACAATCTAGCCATGCCAAATAAGTACCCTCAAGATGAAAAAGAGTACATGTTGGTAACGATTCTTCTATAAATTTCTTAAATACATCAAAATTATTTTGAATGACTTGAGTTAACTCATTCTTCCATACACGTCCTTCATTAGAATAAGCACCCATACATGCATGATAACCAAAGTATGTTTGATAGTGCACATCTTCATTCTCTAGGTGTTCTTCAAGTTTCTTTTTAATGCCTTGATTTGGAATGATAATATTCGCTAAGTTAAGACCTGCTAGATTAAATGTTTTACTTGGTGATGTACATAAAATCACATTATCTTTCATTAAGTTTGCAAATACTGTATGTTTTCCATCTAATATAAAATCAAAATGAATTTCATCTGCCACAACAAGTAAATTATTTTTTTCTGCTATTTCTTGCACACGCTTCAATTCTTCAATTGTCCATACTCTACCTATTGGATTATGTGGGCTACATAAAATCAACATCTTTGCTGATTTTGCTTTTTGTTCAAGATCATCAAAATCCATTTCATATCGACCACCCACAATCCTTAATGCATTTTCTACACAGTTGCGTTGAGTATGATTGATGATTTTTTTAAATTGGTGATATACCGGTGTTTGAATGATGATATCATCCCCAACTGACGTAAAACAATTCACGATATGATGAATCGCTTGAATTACACCAAAGGTTTGTAGTATCCATGCTTCACCACAATCAAATTGATGTTCCTCTTTTAACCAATTCACGACAGTCTTTGTATAACCATCAGGACATGATGTATACCCAAATACACCTTGATGATGCATTGCTTCTTCAATTTGACTCACAACACTTGGGCATGCCACAAATTCCATATCGGCAGTTGATAATGGTGGAATTGTGCAAGGTTTATTTAATATCTTTTCTGCATTTTTCCATTTCAGTGAACCTGTTCCTGTTCGATTCACAACTGTATTAAAATCATATTTCATCGTTTTGCCTCACTTTATATTTAATATCATACACCAAAACCAAATTAAAACTCCATCAAAGGAGTTCTAATAAAATTCATTCATATAAAGTGGTCTACCACTTGATGCAAAGACTTCATCAATCGTTGTTGCATTAACTTGATACAATCGATTAAATAAATCAAAGTCATTCACTCTTGCCATTGTAAATCCATAATCTTTTACTTCAACACCTGGATATAAAATTCTCAAATCTTCCACTTCACTCGTATGTACTTTCACAATACCTCTAATTTGAAGCGCTAGGTTAATTAGTTTAGTTAAAGCAAGACTGTTTAAGTAAATACATTCTTCCATGACTACTTCTTTGTTTGTGAATAGACAAACTGCATAAGCTTGAAGATGTCCTTTTTCATTGTAGTAACCCAATATCTTTCCACCCTGTGCAGCACTTTCTTTCTTCATTTGATTGAAGTTTTTTACATCACGGATGTAGTATCCATTAAAACGTTTTACAAAGGTTGCATAAAGTTGAAGCATATCTTCACTACTTACATTGTAGCTGCACCCTTCATTACTAATCTTTTGAACATGATTACGAGTGAAAGTTGTCTCTTTGTGATTATAAACCATCTTAAAACCATATGGTTCATACAATGCTGGATTATAAGCTTGTATGCATGTTATTAGTTCTTGATGTTCAATTTCATCAATTGCAACTTGCATTAATTTTTTCATATTACCTTGTTTTTGATATTGTGGTAATGTCGCAACTCCAACAATCATTGATGTACGAATTACACGGTTATTAAACATCATCTCATGAGGGATACGTTGCAATGATGATTGTACAATTCCATTTTCAATTAAAATAACTGTATTTTCTGGTTTGTATATTTCATCAAAATAGTATTCAATGTACTTTTCTTCTTCTTGAGGAAAACATTGATACCACATTTTCTTAATTGTATTGGTTTGACCTGATTCTACTTTTTTAATCACTGTTTTCACCCTCTCTGCATAATCGATATTTCTCAATCATAAATTCTGGATAATACGCCATCTTTGCTTGTCTTAGATTATCATACCCCATGTCATCTTCACGATTAACATACTCATAATTACTAAACTCATGACTCAAAAATTCTTTCATAATCGCTTGATACAACCCACGAATATTTGGATCTGCTTTTTCTATGTTTTCTTGACACATTCTATCCGATAGAACCGAGCCAATCGCAAAAGCTTTGATTTCCCCATCAATACGAATACATCCACCGCGATAATCTACAACTCCAAATAAATCTAAGATTCTCATTGTACCTTTGCGGTCTGATTGTAAAAATGCATCTCCATCTTCTGCTTTCCAATTTTCTAAGAAAGCTTTGCACTCTTTCGCATTCTCTTGATTCATTGTTTCATAGACAAAACGATTTTCATAATCTTTATAAAATGCGTTTAAGTGATTTCTTTTCTTCTGTAATTTCTTACCGCTAAAACTCATCAACTTTTCAACACGATAAACATAATCATAACTCTCTCTAGCAGGGCAAGCACAGTACTCAGGATAAATTTTAAGTACTTTATCCATTGCCTCTTTAGTGAAGCAACTTAAGACAAACTTTACTCCATAATGATCAAATATGGATTTCGCTTTGATAATTGCTTCATCAAAATATGTTTCTTTACATAAAGGCATATAAAGAAATAATTCACCTTCGTGAATCCCTAACAACAACATATAGTGTGCATGTTCAACACAAAACAGTGGATACCATTCTAACCATAAAATCATATTCACTAAGTTGTGGTTACTCTCTTCGTAATGATTTATCGCCAGATGCTCTTGAATGGTTTTCCATTGTTCAGAGGAGACTGGCAAAAAATCATGATACATTTCTATCTCAATTTCTGTCATCATCCTGACTTCTTTCCGTGTATTCTACGTCAATGACATTCCCCGTGTTAATTGGTTTTTCTATATTTGAGTCATCCTCTTGTTGACGTGGATTTTGAAATGTTGTTTGTTGTTCTTGTTGCGATTCATAATAAGTCGTATCATCACTATTTTTAAATGCCTGTTTTGCCTTGTGATTTAGGTACACAAATATACCCACAATAAATAGACCAAATACTAAAATCAGTGGCCAAAATATTTGAAATAAAACTACGAATGTAAATACTGTTAGTAAAAAATATATTAATCTCATATCATTTTCCTCCATTCCATTATAATGTACAAATTAAGAATGTACACTAGTTTGCATTTTAATTTTATCTGCAAGTTCTTGGATTTTGGTAAAACGATGTTTCATTCCTGACTTGCTCATGACGACACCTTTTTGTCGTTCATACTCTTTACTGAGTTCATTTAGACTTAATTCAGGATTCTCTTTTCTTAATTGCACTATCTCAACTAATCGCTCATCTAACATCTCGAGTTTACCTGCCTTTTCAATAACTTCTATATCTTCAAGTTGTTTCTTGGCAGCATTTTGACTCTTAACTTCATTTGCTACTTCACAATTGTCTAAGCGCGTTAAACTATTTTTGAAATCTCGATGAATACGTATATCTTCAAATTTCATAAGGGATTCAAAAGCACCAATAAGTCGTAAGAAGTCGGCAATTTTATCTGCAGCTTTGATATAAACAACGACTTGATTTCTTCTTGTTATTGATTTTGCAGGTAATTCAAAACGATTCATAACCTTCACTACAAATTCCGCATGCTCACTACTACTCGTACCAATCTCCAAATGATAACTTGATCGTTGTGGTGCATTGACACTTCCCATAGCCATAAAAGCTCCAGCTAAATATGCTCTAGCACAACATTCTTTCGTTACAATGCTTTGTAAAGGACGAGATAGTAATCCTCTTGTTGAATATAAGCCTAAATCTTCTAATATTTCTTTTGCTTTGTTTAATACACGTATGTAATAAATATTGTTTTTCTTTAGATTCATTTTTTTCATTACTGATAAATCTGTTTCAACACCATAACATTCTTTTAGCATTTTCCATGTTCTTTTTGCAGTTGTTGCATTTTCTGTTTTGATTAATAAAGTTAATCCTTTATTTGATATTGATAATGTTGAACACAGTTGTATTAAGGCAGATAATTCTGCTTTCTTGCAACAATCTTTTAATTCATTTAATGCAATCTCTTGTTTTACTTCTGTTGTAAATGACATGTATCTTCCACATCCTTCAATAAGCTTTCTACGACTGATTTTATTTTCATACTATCATGTCGTACTAAATTGTTAGAAAAATCAAGTAAACTTTCCTCAACAATTTTATAGCTATGTCTTTCTCTTACAATTCGTACCGGTGTACTATTTTCTTCTTCATATCGTTTAGTAATAAACTCTGGAATTACATCATTCGCAACCACAACTTTTTCTACAGGTGCTCCATGGTCAATCAACGCATCCACATGATCTTCAACATCATAGTTTGTCGTTTCACCCGGTTGTGTCATTGCGTTACAAATATATATTTTTTGTCCTTTGGCTTGTTGAAGCGCATCTTTAATCTCTGGAATAATAATATTAGGTAATATGCTTGTATAAACCGAACCAATACCATAAATAATGAGATCTGCATTTTGAATTGCTTCAATTGCTTTCTCACTTGCACGCACATCATCTTGGTAGAACACACGTTTAATACGGTTATTAATTTTAGGAATATTGGTTTCTCCTCGCACAATCGTACCATCTTCCATCATCGCAAAGAGTGTAATGACTTGAGATGTCGATGGAATAATATCACCTCGTACATTTAAAACTTTAGATAAAATTTCAACACTCTCCACAAAACTTCCGCATGATTGTGTTAATGCAACTAAAATCAGATTACCTAAGTTATGTCCTAAAACATCTTGTTCAGGATTCACTTCTAATTCACTAGATACAAAACGATAATCCATTAGTGTTCCAAGTAATGATTCACTTTCCGCTAAAGAGATTAATACACCTCGTATATCTCCCATCGCAGGCATATTGAAAAATTGACGTAAACGCCCTGTTGATCCTCCATCGTCCGCAACTGTTACAATTGCAGTAATATCGATGTTCTCAATGTGTTTGATACCTCTTAGTATTGTTGATTGTCCATGACCCCCACCAATAACCACAACTTTTTTATTTTTCATTAGTAAAGTCCTTTTTATCTCGGTGATCTTTATAACAATTGTATTTAGTATGGTATAAATCAAAAAGATAATTTGTAATTGCTACAGACCGGTGTTGTCCACCTGTACATCCAATCGCAACCGTAAAGTGATTCTTACCTTCTTTAACATATTCTGTAAATGCGTAATCTAAAAATGATACCAAACGCTTAATGAATTCTTTTGTTTGATCATTATCCATGACATAATCATAGACTGCTTTATCATCACCAGAATACGGTCTTAACTCTTGCACCCAATATGGATTTGGTAAAAACCGTACATCCAACATTAAATCTGCATCCATAGGTACACCATTCTTGTATCCAAAAGAAACAAAACTAATTGAAAATGTTGGACCTTCTCTTAAGTTAAAGTAACTCTCAATCTTACTCTTTAATACCTTAAAATCTGTGAAAGTTGTATCAATAGTTACAAATGTACTATCTTTTGAATTCATAAACATTTGACGTTCCACATTGATTGCTTCTTCTAGCGTATTTACTGTATTACTAATTAATAATGGATGTGTTCTTCGTGTTGATTTATATCGATGTAGAAGCACATCATCTGATGCATCTAAGAAGAGTACTCTTACATCCATATCTGCTCCTTTAAACGCTCTTAAAAACTCTGGAAAATCCATCGCAGAAGTTGCAAGTGCAGTAAAGTAAAAACGAGGATCTGTACTTGATTCTATAACATCAACAAGATTCGTTAAAATTTGAACTGGGAATTGATCAATGCAATGATATCCCATATCTTCTAGAATGTTGGTTGCACTGGTTTTACCTGCACCCGACATCCCACTTACTAAAATCACTCTTTTTTTATTCATGGTTTTCACCTCATTTTTATTCTACCACGTACCCTGGTGTTTCTCAACGAATACCATAATGTTCACATAATCATTTGATACAATAGTCTCTCACAAATATGATAAACTTGTTGAGGAGGATATGATTATGTTTTTCTATATCGATTGGTATTATATTTTATTAGTTACCCCTGCTGTTATTTTCTCATTATGGGCAAGTTCACGAGTAAATAGCACCTATAAACGCTTTTCAAACCAATATTCAAGAAAGGGAATTACCGCAGAAGATGCTTGCCGTAAAATCCTTGATGAAAATGGTTTAACCGGAGTTCAAATTGTACATGTACAAGGTCACTTAACTGATCATTATGATCCACGTCAAAATGTTATCCGTTTATCTGATTCTGTATATGGCAATACTTCAACTGCTGCAATTGGTGTTGCCTGCCATGAAGCAGGTCACGCAATTCAATACGCACAAAACTATGCACCCATTAAATTTAGAGCTGCTATTGTCAATGTTACAAACATTGGTTCTCGATTGTCATTCCCTTTGATCCTTCTTGGTATCTTCTTATCATCTAGTGGTCAAATATGGATTAATGTTGCCTATTTTGGTGTTGCCTTATTTGGTCTATGCGTCGTATTCCAACTAGTCACACTACCAACTGAATACAACGCTAGTAGTCGCGCCATCTTAGCGCTTGATCAAAGTGGTATTCTTGATAGTGACGAACTTGAAGGTTCTAAGAAAGTACTAAACGCCGCTGCACTAACATATGTCGCTGCATTATCAGTAACTGTTATGCAATTTTTACGTCTATTATTAATTGTCGGTCGTCGTGGTAATAATGATTAATAAAAGTTGACTAACGTCAACTTTTTTCATGTTCAATAGTAACACTGTGATGATAAGTTTGTTTCGATATAACAATCGAATTCTTCAAACGATATTGTTCATTGAGATAGTCATAATATGATCCTGGTGACATAATTCCATTTGGATTTGCAGCTGCAATTCCTGTTGCACGAATTACATAGTCAGATAGTTTTACACAATTTGTTGTTAAGACAAAATATGTTTTGAAACTTGTATCCTTAAATTTATACATTGATGCATGTGTTGCTTTATACAATTCGCTCGCATAATCATTAGGAACTGTTTCACTTTGATATTTACCTTCTTCATATTTTTGATACAAACTTTCCCAAGGATAAACATGTGTAAATAATTCACCCAAGCGATCTCTAATCGCTTGTTTTTGTTTATCCGTTAAACTTAATCCAAACGCAAAGATTGAATCTCCGGTAGCCTTAGCACAGAATTTAATATATTCATCACGATTGTTGGTTACAAACAAGACTCCATCACCGATGGATCCAAAAAGTTTTGAAGATTGAAAATCATAATTTCCATAACAATATATTTTACCTTCAAAGTACAAATCTGCATGCCCTATTGTTCCAAATCCTTTTTCCGTAACATGCACAAAGATTTCAATATCTGGTATTTTATCTACTTTAAAGCTATCTTCTTCAATTATTCCATCATCATCAATCGCAACTAATTTATTAATATAACTAATTGCTTTTTTAGGCATCAACATTGTCATGAATACTGGTAAATTTACTCGAATTCGTTTTTTGAATCGATTTGTTTGTTTAATTGGTGCTACTTCTACAATAAAATCCCCTAACAAAGAGAACCCGTAAAATATACAGAATATTCCAGTAATTAAAAACGCTCTTCTCTGATTCATACCTGGAGCAAATAATAGTGGTAATGCAAATAAGTAAATCACAACTGCACTAAGCAAGACCATACTTCTACCAGGTGTTTTATTTGACCTTTGAATAACATAGTCAATTGTTTTCACTATCGCAATAATTAAAATATAAACCCCTAAAAATAATGCATATAGTGTTGAAAATTGATTGATAAACGCAAGAAATGTAAACCCAAATACAATGGGCATAAAACCTCTTATAGCTTTTGAAAAACTAAAGTTATTTAAACATCCTAAAAGTCCTGTAACACCCATAACCATGGAATATCCAAAGATAATGAGGCGTACAACTTTAGGTATTTCTGTTTTCCAAATTAAAAATGACACACCAGATATAATATAGAGAAATGCTGTAAACCCTAATGATCCAACCCCAATATATTGTCTTACTAATTTTCCTTCTATTTTTTTCATATAAACTAAACTCCTCTAATAATTTTAGTATAACTCGAAAATGAATTAATGGTAACTTTATACTCTGTTATTAATCATCTCACTCTAAAGAATACAAAAGAGATGTACACCGTTATACATCTCTCTTTCAAATTATTAATTATTTACTCAATTCTTCAAAATGTTTGAAGCAATAATTTGCTACACCCGACTCTTCATTTGAAGTGGTGATTGTATCTGCAATTAATTTCAGTTCGATACATGCATTTCCCATAGCTACTTTAATTCCTGCGTTTTGTAGTAGCGTTACATCATTATTCGCATCTCCAAATGCAACTACTTCTTCACAATTTACATCGAGTCTATCACACAGCCATTTTAACGCATTACCTTTTGATGCTTTTTTGTTCATGACTTCTATGTTAGTTTTCAGTGATGATGATGTAGTTAGTTCTGAGAACTGCTTTGTAATATCAATTACCTTACGTTTTGTATCATCATCTTTATAGAAGATATTCAAGCGATCAATTTGCGAACATGAGCGTATAAATTGAATCATATCATTCTCTACAATTTTTCTACTTGATATCACATAATGATATATTCCTTTATCTAAGTTAAACTCATGCAACCGCTCCATTACGCTTTTTTGTGTATATACTTCATTGTTCGAAAAGATATCAAATGTAATGTCAAAATGTTTTAGTTTGTTATATAAATCAATAACCAAGTTATTTGAAAGTCCACAAAAGAATAATTCTTTTCTATCCTTAATACTATAGATAGAAGAACCATTACCACAAATTGCATATAAAACACTTGGATGATCGACGATTTCTTGATTCATTCCAGATAATAGTCTTCCTGATGCAGGTATGAATAAAATATTATATTGATGACACTTTTCTAGTAACTCATAATTTTCTTGAGATATCTTTTTATCTTCTGTTAGAAAAGTTCCATCTAAATCTGATACAATCATCTTCAACATGCTATTTAAGTATTGCTCCCTCTTTTGCAGAATTTACCAATTTTGCATATCGTCCAAGTAAACCCTTTTCTTGTTGATGGCTAAATGGCTTTTTCATCTTTATTCTATTTTGAATCTCTTCATCTGTTAAATCAACATAAATTTTATTATTCGCTAAATCAACATGAATTTTGTCCCCATCTTCAACGATTGATATCGGACCATCTTCTGCTGCTTCAGGACAAAGATATCCTATACTCAATCCTCCGGATGCTCCTGAAAATCTACCATCGGTAATAATAGCTGTATTTGGAATAGCTTTCATAACTTCTGTAATCCTATGTAGCTCCTTCATACCTGGTCCACCTTTAGGTCCTTCGTATCGAACAATTAGTGCATCTCCTGGTTGTATTAACTTTTTATTGAATGCTTCAAAACATTCTTCTTCTGAATTAAATACCCTCGCAATACCTTCAAACTGGTGTAATTCAACTGGAACAGCACTAGTTTTTACTAATGCACCTTCAGGTGCTAAGTTACCATATAAAACTTGAATTCCGTTTGCAACCGATTTTTCATCATCGATGGTTCTAATTACGTTTCGATCGATGTCAATTTTCTTATTCAATTCTTCCTTAACTGTCTTACCTGTTACAGTTAAACAATCTACATTTAAAAACTTCTCGATTGATTTCATAACCGCAGGAATTCCTCCTGCTTTATATAAATCCACACAGGTCAAATTACCATTAGGAACAATATTACAAATAACTGGAACTTCACTTGTAGTATTCGCAAAATCACTCCACTCAAGTTTAAGTCCTAATTCATGTGCTAGTGCTGGTAAATGGATCAAAGCATTCAATGATCCTCCTATTGCGCTTAACACTGTAACTGCATTGTCTAATGCATCTTGTGTCATGATTTGGGAAGGGGTAATGTCATTCTTCACAAGATGCATTAATGCTACTCCACTATCTCTCGCACTAAAACGTCTCATACTTGTTGAACTCGGTATTAAAGCACCTTGTGGCAACATCATTCCTAATGCTTCACATAAACAACCCATTGTATTTGCTGTACCTAAGAATGGACAAATACCTGGACCAGTATAATATTTTAGTGTGCCTTCAATAACATCTCTCTCACTAATCTCTCCACGAAGAAATTTTTGTCTTAATTCCTTCGACTCATTAGGTTTAATTTCTGCATAACATGGACCAGAGGTCACAATTATACTCGGTAAATTAATTCTTGCTGCTGCATTCAACATTGCTGGAACAATCTTATCGCACGATGCTAAATATACAACGCCATCAAATACTCCTTCACCTACAATCATCGCTTCACATGAATCACTAATAATCTCACGGTGTGGTAAACAATATCTCATTCCAGAATGTCCTTGAGCTATGCCATCACACATTGCAATTGTATTAAATTCAATAGGTTCTCCACCTGCCTCAAGAATACCTTTTTTAACTTCTTCTGCTAGTTTTCTTAACGGCTCATGTCCTGGACAAATCTCATTCCAACTATTCGCAATAGCTATTAATGGTTTCTCATTCAATGCATCAATAGATACTCCAGCAGATGCTAAGTGTGCTTTTGAGATTGCTTTTTGAAATGGTTCTAATTTATCGATTGCTCTTTTCATCTATTTCTCCTTTGAATAAAGTTAAAGAGGATTTTCACCCTCTTTAGTTTTCTTCTGTTTGTACTGCTTTCTTTTTCTTACTCATAAAGAACCATACACTACCGAATACAACTAGAAGTACTGGTACTGAAATCATTGGATTTCGAGTAAAGGCTTCGAATACCAAGAAACTTTCTGTTAGTGCTGTTGCCGCAAATGACGCTATACCACCATCAAATTGTAATCCAACTGATGTTGCTAATGCTGTTAATACTGGAGATGTTATTGTTCCAGCTAATAGAACCGCTGCCATTGTAACTAATCCAATAATAATGCTTCTAAATAAATTCCCTTTACAGATAGCAACTACTAGCGCAACACGGAATGTTAATACGGCTAAGTCTGCAAATGGCAATACACGGTTTCCAGGAAGAATTACCGCTAATGCAATAACAAGTGGAGTTAAGATTAATGAAGTTGTAATAACGTTTTCATTACCTACAACTACTGCTGCATCAAGACCAATAAATAATTTTCTTCCTTTGAATCTCTTTTGACAGAATTTTTTTGCTGCTTCTGAAATTGGCATTAACCCTTCCATAAATAGTGAAGTCATCTTTGGAATTAACACCATTACCGCTGCCATGTTAACACCTAAGTTAAATGATTGAGCAAGATCATATTTTGCTAATAATCCAATACCAACGCCTAGGATAATACCTAGCATCATTGGTTCACCAAAGAAACCTAAATATTTTTTTGCGCTTGAAACTGAGAAATCAATTTTATTTATAACTGGAATTCTATCAATTAACCAGTTCATTGGAGCTGCAATAATAACTGATGAGACTGCTGATACAGTTGGTAATGACACATCTGGAATTCCAAAATATTTCTCTACTAGCGGTTGAGTCCAATCTGAGAATTTAAATGTGATAACTGCCATCACAGCACAAGCTCCCATAGCAAGGAATACACTGTTTGTTGCAAAGTAAACCATGATACCTACAATTGCCATATGATGATAATTCCAAATATCAACATCCATTGTATCTGTTAATTTAAGAGTTAACATTACAACATTGATAAATAGAATTTCGAATACTAGAATCGCAATAATAGGCGATGCCCAAGTTACTGATGCTATAGCACCCCATCCTACATCAATGATATCTAAATTAATTCCAAAGTTTTGAACCATTGCTTGTGCAGCAGGTCCAATGTTGCTTTTTAATAAGTTTACAACTAAGTTAATACCTGCAAAACCAATTGCGATTGTTATCCCTGATTTAAATGCTTTTGAAAACTTTACACCAAACACAAGTCCAATTAATGTAATAATAATCGGCAACATTACTAATGAACCAGCGTTTAGTATTGTCTGAAACCCTGCATAAATTATATCTAATATTGCATTCATTTTTTTCTATCTCCCTTTTCTGTTTATTTTAAATAACTAACGATGTTGTCTAATGTTTCTTCCTCATTAATTCCTGTTAATAGTGCGATAGCACCTACTACTGGAATCGTAATATCATCATTAGAGTATTTACCTGTTGTAACTAATAAATCAAACTCAGACGCTTTAGACTCCACTTCTAAAAGCTTACATTGTACTACTGAAACATCGATTCCTTCTTCAGCACATTTGTCTTTGATTTTGCTAGCCACTACCGTTGATGTTGCTACCCCATTCCCGCATGCAATTAAAATTCTTTTCATCTTCTTCTCCTTCTTTTACTTAAAGTAATTTATCTTTAGTCAAGTCATAGATTGTCTTGGGACTATCAGTTTTGATAATCTCTGATAACACTTCTTGATCTTGAATCAAAGCAATAATTTTTCGAAGCATTTCAATATGTCCATGTGGCTCTGTAAGAGCCATCATTATAATCATTGAAACTTTGATATTTGTATCTGGATCATCCATCTTTGCAAATTCTATTGGATGTTTTAATACCCCAACACATAGTGCCGCTTCGTTAACATTCGCAATATCGCAATGAGGTATCGCCACATTAATTCCTTCAGTATCAATACCTGTTGGGTATGTTTCTTCACGCTCTAGAATTGCATTTAAATATGTATTCTTAACATACTTTTTTTCTTCTAGTAACATTGCCATCTTCTCCAATGCTTCTTCTTTTGTTAACTCACCATCGATGACGATGATCTGAGATTCATCATAATTTGTCATTCGTTTATTCTCCCCAGTTTATTTTTGTTTCGAAGTATTCAATTTGTTTTTTCAATGCTTCTTCATTACAGGTAATGATATCTTGTTTGTCAAATATACCTGATCCAATACCTGCATAACTAGCACCGGCTTTAAAGTATTCTTCAACATTCTCTGCATTGATTCCTCCTACAACCATAAGAGGCATTTTACCAAGTGGTGCACTAATATCTTGGATATATTTTGCTCCCAAACGTGCCGCTGGAAATATTTTAACTATGTTTGCACCATCTTCAAGTGATTGTTTGATTTCAGTTGGGGATAATGCACCTGGTACACTAACCACCTTGTGTTTTGTACAATAATCTAATATTTCTCTGCTTAACATTGTTGGTGACAAGATAAATTTTACATTAGCATCTATACATGCTTTAGCCTGTTCTAAAGTTAATACTGTTCCTGCCCCTACTTGTATTTCATCCCCAAATTCACTAACAATTTTTTTAATAATATCTATAGCACCTTCTGAGTTCATTGTAATTTCAACAGATTGTAATTTTGTGCCCCGCATTGCCCTTACAACTGCACGTACACTTTCATAATTGTAACCTCTTAAAATTACTGTAACCTTAGGGAAGTTTGTTAACACTGTCATAGAAAAGTCCCCCTTCGCTATTAGTATATGTCGAAGGGGGACTTTTCTTTGTCTAATACTGTATTATCCAAAAAACTTTTTAAATATCTCTTTTTCTGTTTTGCATGTTTTTAAAATATCCATGAATTCAGGTTCTTTTATGTGTTGATATAGTTCTTCAAAGGCAGTTCTATGGTTTTCATCAATCGCTATTGTGAAGATGAAATCAACTTTATTCTCTCCATCCCAATAAATTGGTTTGTCCAATTTTGTGATATGAATGACTGGTTTTGTGACAAATTGCGTCTCTCCATGAGGAATTGCCATGTTTCCTTTTAGATACGTTGGTAAATAAGACTCTCTTTTATAAACACTAAGTAAAAATGATTCTGTAACATAACCATCATTTGCTAGTTTAGTAACGATCTTATCTAATATTTCTTCCTTTGTTACTCGATTATGTTCAATATATACACAATCCTCATGCAATACATCTTCTAAAGGATTATAGAAATTCGTATTGGATATGACTAAATTTTTAAGTTTTTCCAATCCTTCTCGTTGATGTATTTCTTCTGCTGAAAAGAAAGGTAGATCAATTACATTTGGATTTATTGTACCAACACACGCAATAATCTCATATTCTTTTGATAATGCGGTAATTTTATTTTGAATACCCTGCTCATCAATATAACCAATGTGTAACCATTCTAATTTCTTAAACACTGTTTCAAATTGATGTCTAATATAATTTTCCAAATGAATTGCAGCTCCTTCACCCGTAATACAACAAGTTAGTATTGCTGGTTTTTTAGATTTAGGAGAATTTTGATTTTCATAAATATTCATCGTTTCTTTTTCATCAATTGAAGTTAAGATCTCTTCTAAACTATCTTGTGTCCAAAGTGTTTTTCTCATACACTCTATCACCAGTAGTGTATCAGCTCTACCCAATACTCCAACATGAATTCCTAATGCTTCTTCAACTTTAGCTCGAACTTGTAATAACGACCCCATATCTGCAAGGATGATCGTACCTTTACCCTCATCTATTTGTTTAACTTTTGAAATAACTTTGTCACACATCATTTTGGGTGTATCTTCATACTCCAAATCTAAGCCATACGCATGATTTTCACCTAGTATTACATTAGCAGCTTCTGCCATTGCGCTCGCTACATGACCATGTGAAACTACAAGAACTGCAATTCGCTTTGAGTCTACATTATAATTGCTTTGAAACTTTTGAAAATATATCGCAAGATACCCTGCTTCTTCATTCAAATGCGGAATATTTACTTTAGAAGATAAATTATCTAAGATGTTTCTTGCCACAAAAAACTCTTTTGGACAACTATCCTTAATTTGTTTTAGTTCACTTGATAAATGTTGTTTCGTCGCTTGTCTATCTTTCAACATTTTTAAATGTACCGCTAATGGAAAGACAATTGCCTCATTTAAGAAAGGCAGATCTAATCTTGCTCTTTCATAAATTGATTGTGAAAGATTAAGAATATCCTCACCTGCTATAATCGAAATTTCTTCTCTTGATAATTTATTTTTTTGTACATCCCGTATTTGCTGAAGTAAACTTAGTTCTATTTCTTCTGATAATTTTTTCTCTACTTCTTCATTAGGTAATCCTGCTTGTTTTAATTCAGTAAATCTTTTTTCTAACTTACTGTAATTATCCCAACTATCATTTAATTTTGTTCGGGAGAATATCTTTTCTTCTTTAGCAATAAAAACTAAATCCCCTCTTATCCATGTATTCACATCTTTTTCTTGTTGCGTTCTTAGGTTTGCAAAAGTATCACTCAAGAAACGTGATTCAATAATTAATTCTTTCTTTTCGTTAACTTTACTTTCAACAAATGCTTTTGCACAGGCTGTCTTTACTTCAGCAAATAGTTGTCTCATATTCTCAGCATAATCTGTACTTGCTAATGAGATCAATACATTTCTTCTTACTGTTATATCTAAATTCATTTGTTGACTTTCTGACATAAAAGCTTGTTTTATATACTCAATTCTTTCTGTTAAAGTACGATTAATGTATTTAGGCATTTCTATTTTCATCGCAAAATGGCGAAGTATTTCTTTGCTTACTGTTGATGTTGCCTTCATATGAATACTACTTATAATCAGTGCCCTACTTGTTCGAATTGTTGCATTATCATTTAAGCGAGTAAACTGTCTTTTATCCAAATAACGATATAATACTTCTAATCCTTGCGGAGGAAAAAACTCTATGTTCTTTACATAAATAAAAGCCAGTTCTTCTTGCTCAATATATCCCGCTGTGTTTTCTTTTCCAAATAAATTCTCTAATAGAATTAATGGTCTTTCTAAATAATCAATACAATCTATCTCATATACAGGTACAATTTTATCTTGGTTCAATATCTTTGCATACTCCGCCATAGCATAAACCAAAACACTTCTACCACTACCAAATCCACCCATTAAGCAGCAATGTAATCCATTAGGTGGATAACTGACAGCCGCTATAGCTTGCTGAATAATATTCTTTAGCGATCCCTTTTCACCAATTATATGATGAAAAGCATTTTGGTTTTCATTCATCTTTGGATACTTATTTTGTAATTCAGTCCTAATTTTTGATACAACATATTTCCCTACAATAAATTGTGCATCATTCAATTGTTTAGTTAATGCACGGTCTGAAATATGATCATTTTTTTCTAATAAATCATTAATAACACGAATTAGCTCGTTTTTTCTTCTATCTCTTGAATCTGGTATTTTAAGTTCTTTTCTTACTCTTGTGATAACCTCACGAGATAAATCTAACTTGTCTGAAATGGTTTCATCAGTAAAAGGATTTTTTTTATCTTCGATTTCTATACAATGAATTATCTCTTTTTTTATATCCATATTTTTCCTCCACCACCCATTCACTACCTTATTATAGCCCAAGATAAAAAGAAAACCACTACAAGTTTGTAGTGGTTATTGGTCATACCATTTGTTGATTCTTTCAATATCTTTATCTGTTGCATCCTGAATATGTTTGTATGGATATTCTATACCCAACTCATCATACTTTGAATCACAAAGCGATCGATAGGGAAGAAAATCAACTTTTTCAATACAGGTATATTTTTGAAGTAATTTTTTTAACTGTAAAGTTTCTTCTTGAGTATCATTGATGGTTGGTATAACTACATGACGTATCCAAGTCTTACAATGCATTTCCTCAAGGTAATCTAGAAAATTTAATGTTTTCTTTAGTGATCCTTTACTAAATGCATCATACTTGTCCTCACTTGTCATTTTTATATCCAACAAGACTAAGTCTGTTTCTTTTAATAACGCTTTAACATCCTCGTTCAATAAACATCCGCTTGTATCCAAAGTAGTATGTAATCCCAATTTGTGACAAGCCTTAAATAGATTAGTCACAAAAGGTGCTTGCATGATGGCTTCACCACCACTACAAGTAACTCCACCATTCTTATAATAAGTGATGCCTTTTTTTATTTTTTCTACAACTTCTTCTACACTCATTTCAATTCCTTTATCATATTCCCATGTTTCAGGATTATGACAACACTTACAGCGTAATGGACAACCTTGCATAAACAATACGGCACGGATACCTGGCCCATCACTTGTTGAAAATGAATGGAATGAATTTATTTTGCCAATCATAATGTTGTGTGGAATGTACGTTGGATAACTTCTTTTTGTTGTTCACGAGATAATCGATGGAAATTAACCGCATATCCAGAAACACGAATTGTTAAATTTGGATATTTACCCGGATTTTCATAAGCATCAATTAATTGTTCCTTGTTTAATACATTAACATTTAAATGATGTGCATTTTGTACAAAGTAACCATCAAGTAAATTTACTAAGTTGTGAATTCTTTCATCTTCATTTGTACCTAAAGAATTTGGAACAATAGAGAATGTATTTGAGATACCATCACGACATGCTTCATATGGAATCTTCGCAACACTGTTCAATGCAGCTACAGCACCGTTTGTTTCGCGATTATGCATTGGGTTAGCCCCTGGCGCAAATGCATCTCCTGCATTTCTACCGTCAGGTGTAGCTCCTGTTTTCTTACCATATACTACATTTGATGTAATTGTAAGAACTGATAGTGTATGAATCGCATTACGATATGTTTTATGCTTTCTTAGTTCTCCAATGAATTTTTCTACTAATTCTTTTGCGATGAAATCTACGCGATCATCATCGTTACCATATTTAGGGAAATCACCTTCAATATTAAAATCTTCAATGATTCCATTTTCACCCAATATCGGTGTTACTTTTGCATACTTAATTGCACTTAATGAATCTGCAATTACAGAAATACCTGCAACTCCAAATGCCATAAAACGTTCTACTTCTGTATCATGTAATGCCATTTGTGTTTTTTCATATGCATATTTATCATGCATATAATGAATAATATTCATTGTATTTACATACAACCCTGCAAGCCATGTCATATATGTATCTAAACGTTTAACTACTTCATCATAATTAAGTGGTTGTCCATTAACAATGCTATCCATCTTCGGACCAAGTTCAACACCCTTCTTCTCTTCTACGCCACCATTAAGCGCTAATAGAAGAAGCTTAGGTAAGTTACATCTTGCACCAAAGAATTGCATTTGCTTACCAATCTTCATTGCTGATACACAACATGCAATTGCATAATCATCACCATAAATTGGTCGCATAACATCATCATTTTCATATTGAATTGAATCTGTAAGAATCGATATTTTACTACAGAAGTTTTTAAAACCTTCTGGTAATTGTTGTGACCATAAAATTGTTAAGTTTGGTTCTGGTGCCGATCCTAAATTAATTAAAGTATGTAACATTCTAAAACTTGATTTAGTTACAAGACTCTTACCATTTAATGACATACCACCTAATACTTCAGTAATCCACATTGGATCGCCACCAAATAATTCATTGTAATCTGGTGTTCTTAAATGACGAGCTAAACGTAATTTAATCACAAATTGATCCATCAATTCTTGTGCTTCAGTTTCAGTTAAAATTCCTTCTTGTATATCTCGTTCAAAATAGATATCAAAGAATGTACTAACTCTACCTAAAGACATTGCAGCACCATTTTGTTCTTTAATTGCACCTAAATAACCAAAGTAAGTCCATTGGATTGCTTCTTTAGCGTTTTCTGCTGGTTTAGAAATATCAAACCCATGCATTGCAGCCATTTCTTTTAATTTACCTAAGAAAGTAATTTGTTGGTATAATTCTTCCAATTGACGAATTTCATCTTGTCCAAGCCCTTGTTGTCCAAGTAAAATCTTATCTTTTTTCTTTTCTTCAATTAAGCGGTCAATACCATATAATGCAACACGACGATAATCACCAATGATTCTTCCTCTACCATAAGCATCTGGAAGTCCTGTAATTAATCCTACTTTACGTGCTGCTCTCATTTCATCTGTATATGCTCTAAACACCCCATCATTATGAGTTGTTTTATATTTGAACTGTTCTTCTATTGTGTCTGATAATTTGTAGCCATAAGCCTCTACTGCGCTTCTAGCCATACGAATACCACCAAAAGGATTAACACCACGTTTTAATGGTTCATCCGTTTGTAACCCAACAATCAATTCTAATTCTTTATTAATGTATCCTGGTGCATAGTTTGTCAACGAAGTAATAACTTCTGTATCCACACTTAAAACACCCTCATTTTCATGTTCTTTTTTCAATAGATCATTCACATGTTCCATTAATTGATTCGTGTTATCTGTTGCATCTACAAGGAATTGATCATCTCCTGTATATTCTGTATAATTCGAAAGTATAAAATCTCTTACATCAATACTTTCTTGCCATTGATTACCTTTAAATCCGCGATATGCATTTTCCATAATATTACCCTCCTATGCAATAGTATAAAACAAAAGGCAACTCAAAAGAAATGAATTGCCCAGATGGTCGACATGACTTGTTATCCCGTTACATTGTGTGCTCACATTCCATCAGTAACAGGCAAGATTTAAGTTTTATATGTTTAGTTTATCGACTGTACCTTTAATTGTCAAGGTGAACCACATAAGTAATTATTTCACAAACTCACTTTTGTAGTTATCTTCATTTCTTTTAGTATGAAAGTTCTAATGAATGAATTACATTTTGAATGATTTCCAATTGTTGTGCATCAAGTTCTTCCTTGTCCGTAACGGCAGATACATAAATCAAATAATTCTCCATACTTACTATATAACCATCTAAATATTCACCATCACCATAGATTCTACAACGAATATTTGATTTACCTTCTGATGTAAAATCAGATACTGATACTTCCGTTAATCCGCCTTCATATTCAGTAAATAATTCAGTTATTGTAATAATTAATTCATCCGCAGTATATTGAGGTGCCTCATCAGTAATTACCATTACTTCTAAGTTGGAATCATAATATGATCCATCTCCATCAGGGCCAAAAATGTAATCGTCTTCTGTGTAATCAGATAACTCATAATCCAATCCATAATTAAATGGAATTTCGAAAGAAAAATCATATGCATCATATTTCTTCGTTGTAGGTGGATTTAAGTTAAATTGTTTTAATGCTTCGGTTGCTTCCTCTAAATTGAATCCAATTTCAATACCATAATATTCATTAAGTTCTTTCATCATTGCTTCTGTAAGTTTATTGTATTCAGATGCATAAATAGTAACTTGTATTAAGACTCTTTGTTTCGGGCTTATTTCTTTCGCAGCTACATAGTTATATACTACTTCACCTTGATTATCATAACTTTCTTGAATAATTAACGAATTATAAGATGCATTATCTCTTGTTTCATCAACTACGATTTCTGATTCACGCACAACTTTTAATAATCCTGAATTTTCCATTAATCCTTCTTGAACATAGCCAATTACGTTATCCGCATATTCACCTTCTTCATACATGTAATCATTGATACTTACATCAATGGACAATCCATTTTCTGAAGAGAATGCACTGTTATTGTATACATCCGCATATTTTGATTTAGGTACGTAGAATAGGAAACTTTCAGTCTCTTTTTCTCCATCCTTGTTCATGGAATCCGCAAGTACTGTCATTTCCATTAGATTCTCATAAGCTTCTTTGTCTGACTTTTGATTCATTACTGTCGGTTTGCCACCTCCGCCATTACTACACCCCACAAGCATTAACATGACTAAACAAATAACTAATATTTTTTTCATACTATCCTCTTTCTATATATTTAAGATCTGTGATTTAAAAGAAGGGCATCTCCACATGTCCTTCTTTCATCTTGCTTATTTAAATTATTTTACTTCTGTAAATCCTTCTGCAAGTAAATCACTTGTGAATAACTCCATTGAATAATATTCATCTTCGTTATATTCTCCACCAGCTGCAGCATCGTAGATATCTTCTTTATTTTTGTCTGCGCCTTTGAAGTCGATTGTTTCAATTGTCGTTAGTGAATTACCTTCTTGTTTCCAAGCGAAATCAATATATTTACTGCAATATAAAGTTTGTTTACCTTCGTCATCTAATACACCATAAGGACATGCCTCTTCAACTTGCAAGTATTCAATAAATGTTTCAATCTCACCATCAAGTGGTTCTTCAATCGTCATTGTTGTTTCAATTACACCTTTTACAATAAAATCATCTTCTGCTGTATAAGTATGTTTGTATGAATATGTATATCCTGGCTCTTCTTCTGTTAGTTCAAATACCTTTGTTACAGGTTTTGCACCACATCCCGTTAACACAACTAACGCCATTAATGCTACAAATAATTTCTTCATTCTATTCTCCCAAGGCTCCCGTGCCAAAAACTTATTTATTAATAAGCTTCAATACTATTTACAAATTCTTCTGCTTTTTCAACATTTGCTTCATCTGAACTTACAGTGATACTTGTTAAATATTCTCCAACAACTTTGAAGTATACTTTTTGGTGAAGATTGTAGTTTGTTTCAAGTAAGTATAAATAATTGAATTCACTACCCCCTACTGTTGCAGTTCCTTCTTCTAGTACTTCATAACTGAATTCTTCAACTGCAGTTAATTGTGATTTCATTGTTTCAATTAATAATTCTGGTGTAAGTGATTTCACAATAGGTCCTACATAATTTGAAACTCCTTGAATATTTACCCCATTATCTTTTGTAGTTACTAAGAATTCTAGGATTGTTTCTTGTGTTGCTTCTTGTCCTAATGCTTCTGACCCTGCATCTAATATTGCTTGTTGATATTCTTCACTTTGACTAATCCATCCATCTTGTAAAGTAAAACGAATACCAATAGTTTCACTTTCGTATAAGTTGTCTGTCCAAGTACCAATCACATAATCAGTTACTTCTGCTGTTTCAGCTGTTGGTGTTGGTGTTGCTTCTTCTGTTGCAACTGGAGTTGGTGTTTGTGTTGGCGTTGAACTACATCCAGCAATTAGGAACAACGCAATTAAACTAAGCATACATTTTTTCATTTTCTTTCTCCTTTTATTTTATAAATATCTTTATCTTCTTTTACCAAGTAAACGAAGAACATATAGAAAGATATTAATAAAGTCTAAATATAAATCAAATGCTCCATAAATCGCTAACTTTTCTAACATCGTTTCATCTTGTCGAGCTATTTCATAATTTCTCTTCATCTTTTGAATATCATAAGCAGTAATAAATAAGAATAATAAGATTCCCGCATAGCATATGAACATATCTAATGATGGAATTCTTAAGAATATACCAATCACTGATGTAATGATTAATGTAAATAATGCACCTACAATTAATGCTGAGTATTTTGTTAAGTCGAGTTTTATTGTATTTCCAATAATTGCTAAACAAATAAATAGAACTGATGAAAATGCAAATGCTGTAAAGATTTGATCCATACCATAAATTAATGGTAGTGTCGAAAATGTAATTCCAGTAATAACTGAATAGGATATAAATAATACTTTCGATGTGACTGTTGACATCTTATATAATCTTGATGATAAATAAATAGCTACGCCCAATTGCACAAACATTGGTAATAACAGTAGTAGTGATAATCCAGATTGACTCAAACTATACATAATACGGAAATATGCCCCTGTGTCATACATAACAAAAGCTACAGCTGCAGTGATAATCAAACCAATTGCCATCCATATAAAACTTTTTACCATGTGTTTTTGTAACGAATATGCTTCTATATATAAACTATCTCTCATAATATGCCTCCTCATAATTGAATCTTTCTACTTCTGTTCTTTCCTCTTTATTTGCTTCATAAATCACTGCTTCTTGTGTAATTGTATCGATTTCAACAACATAACGTAATGAGCTTAAATCTTCAGGTGGTGATTCATTTTCAAATGTCTCCATATCTAAATCATGGAAGAACAAGATAAGTTCAGGAACATTTTCCATATCAGAGTAAATTCCTTCATCAATCGCAACTTCTCTTACGTCTTCTAAAGTACAATTATTCTCAAAGACAACATCATAGGCATAATCCTCTGTTAATGAAGATGCATACATTTTATATACAACTGATGTTGGATATAATAACTCACGATATAATTCAACATTAAATTGATATTGATCCGGCTCACCTTTATTTTTTAAGGTAATAGAGTCATAGCCTTGAGGTCTTATCCAATAAGTTTCAATATTTTCCATTGAACTATCTGTAGTGATTGTTAATTTAGCTTTAAATACATAGGGTGATTCATTAAAGAAATAGAGTGTAGTTTCTTCATTTTCTATATCATATGTAAGTTGAATTTCTCCATTTTCTTGGAAATCAACATTACGATACGTTTGTTGTGTAGTAGCTGTTGGTGAATTTGAACTTCTTGTATAGTTCACCCTTTCACTTACATAGTTGTAACCAAAACCAAACAAGAGAACCATAACAACCACAATCATTCCAAACGTAATTAGATTCAATTTACCTTGTTTTTCAGTAAGACTTACTGTTGGATTATCTTGTGTTGTTTCAACTGGTTTTTCAATTACTTCTGATTCTAAATTCAACATTTCTTTGAATTTTTTCATCGCATTCTCACGATTTTCTTGTTTCTTCATTGTGTATTGAATTAAGAAAGTTTTATTTTTTGCTTTTATTTCTATAACTGGAGTTAAAATATTCCCTCTGAATATTTCTTTATCTACACATTCATCAATCCATGCTCTATGTAATACAAAAGGAATCGCAAGTGTTGTGGATAAAATATAGTTTTTTGATACATAGAGATTCTTATGTATCATTTCAAATTCTTCGTCCTCAACATATAATTCATCTGCTTTAGCCCATTTATTAAATCTTCCTTTGGCAGTGATATATTTTATCAATCCAATAATAGCGAGTATCAAAGACATTAATGCCCAGTAAATCCAAATAACAATCAGAATGACCATAACTACATTCGCTTCGGTTGAATCAAAAACATCCATTCCAATCAACAAGACAATAAAAAATCCAAATAGTAATGACAGTCCTAGTGATATAAGTGTTTTTTTAGAGCCACTGAATAACAGTGTCTTAATTTTTTTCATCCTTTGAAATCCCCCTATAAGAATGGCCCGAAAACCAAGTATATATCTTAAAATAAATAATGTTAATTTTACTAATTTTTGGTTATAATCCGGTTAGATATTGTTTTAATCGCCAATAAAACCAAAAAAAAATAGGACTTTCGTCCTATTTTTGTGCAATACCTCCGACAAGTTGAAGTTCTTTATCAGCTTGACCAATCAAGTGTTTTTCACTTTCTTGTGTATCTACTGCTTCTTCATAGTAGACACCTTCTTCAATTTTATCACTTAGTACTTTTTCTATTTTTTCAATGCTTCCTTTGAAACGAGAATCGTTATTGAAGTTTCCTTGTTTCACAAGCCCTGTAGGACCTGCACCGAAATATTCAGTAGCGATACCAGCATCAATAACAAATTCGATAACACTTGCATCTGCAGCGTGTGAACAACCATTAGGAGCATCTTGAGATGCTTTTGCGTCTACTTTAACAATTGGAAGTACAATTCCAGAATCTAGTGTGAAGTAATATCGAGAACCGATTTCACAAAAACTGTATCCTAAAGCTGCACCGATAAATCCATCTTCGTCATATAACATGCCTGTTGTTGCGTCGACTGTCATATGTTCTTGAATGTATTTATATTGTTTTGACCCTGTAGCTGTTATAGCTGTGTAAGGCATATATGTTTTTGTTGAAGATGTTGAACAAACTTCTATTTCTTCTGTTTTAAACTCTTTGTTGTATTGATCTAAATTCTCAATTGTAAATTCTTCGGATTTAAAACCAGTTAACCCAAGGAAACAGACCAACAAACAGAGTATAAAAATGAATTTCTTCATATTTATTTCTCCTTTGCGCGCTCCATTATTATACCACAATGGGAGGGGTTGTCAAAAATCAACTTTTGATTATTTTTTTGACATTTGTTCCGCTCTTAAACGTTCTATTTCTGCGATAAAGCGGTGAATTCTTGCTGCTATTTTACGACAACTATCATTATCCATTCCCACTGAAATCGATACCTTGTTAGATTTAACTGTCATCACACTATCTACTAATCCTTTTTTCAATGTTACACTTTCCATTTTACTTAAAGGCATTGCTTGTATGTTTTGCCCATTCATACCTTTTTTCGCAAAGATTAAACGGCGGTTAGTTAGGGCATACGCATAGGCACCTTTGTGATCAAACTCCGATATATATTGATGATTTCCCATGAATGTAAACAAGATTTTCTCTGTTGGAGCTAATACAGCTAAGATTAATTCAGCATTTTCTTTAATGATTTTTTCATCAAATCCTTGTCCATAACCATGATTCAACATATATTCATAACATTTTTCAGGTGTATCAATTGATTCAATTCTTTTAGGTTTTGAAACTGGTTCTTCCTCTTCAAAAATTGTGAATTTTTCTAACAATGACTTCTCTGGTTGTTTCTTATCCACTTCGATTGGTTTAAATACTGGTTTTGGTTCTGCTTCATATTCATAGTGGTTTGCAGGCATATGATAACTAGGTGCAATTACTTCCTCTTCATCAACATCTTCATCTTCTTCTACTACTTTACGTTTCGAAGGTATACGCTGAGGCTTCTCTTTTTTATCCGGTTTTCTAATATTTGAAAGAAAACCAAAACTAATAATTAACACAAGGGATACCCCTAAGTTAATCCATAACCAATATTGACTCTTTGATGAAACAATATCCACAATCACACTTAAGATAACCACTAATGCCTTAAATGATGTATCGTAATGTAGATTCATTTTCTCTAATACTAGATCTAGTAATGGGCATATCATAATAGCACACATAAATGCCATTGTTGCTCCTACCATTGAATTTGTATTCCCCAAACTAATAAAGATACCCACTCCCAAACATGCAAGTGTTCCCATGTATCTTAGTATAATTATAACGATTGGTAACACACCTTTTTTATCTTTCATGGTTTCATAGACCTTTCTTTGCATTTTATTAGTTTACATTGAAGATACAATTTATGCAACATTTTGGAAAAAAACCATCATTTCTGATGGTTTATGTGCCTTTTTGAACAGCTCTTAATTGCTTTTCAATTCCTCGTTTTATCATGGTAGAACCCGCACCATAATCGATAGAATATCCTGCCCTAGTTTCTACTATTCTTGTTGCCCCTAAATCAGCTAGAATCGATAATTTTAATATACTTGGGTCAAAAACTTGGATTGTTATACGATTGACTGATGCTTGTAACATCTTAATATTACTTGTTCCACCCATTGCTTCAATTGTTTTATCCACAACGCGACGACTTGTACCACTGTTGAATAAATCAACCGCTAAGTATTTGAAGTACATTTTTGTAACTAAGAAATATACAATTAAACTAACAACACCTACAATCGCAATTGTGATAACTGCATGATTGTAATTTGGATTTCTTACAAAATTCATGAATTCTAATATATTACCTGGCAACCCTATTGCGGTATTACCTGTAAAACTAAAGCCCAATGCTACTTTCAACGCTTGGAATAACCCAAACAACATTCCTGTATAAGTAATATGGAAAATGAATAGTAATGGACACAATAGAATTAGTAGTATTTCTAATGGTAATAGAGTACCTGCAAACAAAGATAATAAAGTCGCAAGTACGAAGAATAAGCGAATTCTTCGCTTTTCAATCTTATCTGTATAGACTGTATAGAATGCCCAAATCATACCTGGAATCGCAAACAAGTTTAATACATAATAAGGCGTAATGAAGCGTCCCGCTGTAGCAGGTACAAGATTTTGTGAAATCATTGTTGTCCAAATGCTCACATCACCCGCAATACTTTCTCCCACAAGATTAATCCAAGAACCACCTAAGCTACCATACCAGAATGGTGCTCTTATAAAGGAACCTAATCCGAAAACAGAGAACAAACGATCCGAAACCCCATAAACGAAGATATTAATTGGGTTTGAAATATCACTAGCAATAAACTTCGACATTTGATCAATACCTTGAAATAGATATTGCCATACAAAACAAACCGCAAATGCCGCTAGTACTGCATAAATAAAGTTTATTACCATTGCCCACATATCACGATCAACAAAGGCAAATAAACCATATGACGATTTATTCCTTGATTGTTTATACGCAAGACGTGTACTAATTGTAATGATGATAACTCCCACCATACCTGTTTGTACTGGATATTGTATTTTTCCCGCAAATGCTATTAATTGTGATGATGGAAGTGATATCCCAAACAACGACGAGAAAGCATTTGTAGGTAATGTTGAACTTGCAAAGAAAATCGTAAAGATAATAAAGGTAAAGTACCCCATCAATCCAATAAGGATTGTTGTAATCCCATTACTCTTTCTTGAAACCAAACGAAGAAAGAAGATAAATGGAAAATAAATAACTAGAAAATTTCCTATTTTTGATATTGCTTCTGCAAATAATATTACATATTGATTATCTATACTCCAGTAAGGACTAAATACTGAGTTTGTTATTAAATTGCCTATCCCTAAAAATAGAATCGCAAGAAAAAGCATTTTCAATGGTAATTGTAATACTTCATAAAATGTATGCCATCTCTTCATGTGCCCACCTCGCTGTCTATCATATCATTTTTGCCCTATCGATTCAATGTAGGGAAAGTGATAGTTTTTTCACTCTTTCAATTATTTTCTTATATACTTGAATCATTTCTTTTTCACTTACCCACTGCTCTATTTCATCAAAAGGAATCCATTTTAATGCACTATTCTCATCTTCTTTAATGCAAATAGGTGCATCTTCACTCGCTTCAAATACATAAGTTACATTGTAATGGCGATGCGCTTGTACAGGTAATCCTCTTTTAATATGGGCATTAACAGGCAAATCATCTAGCGATATAATGGGAGAAATACATTTAACAGAAGATAATCCCGTTTCTTCTAACACTTCTTTTTCCGCTACATGATACCAATCCTCATCACCATCATTGTGTCCACCTGTCCATGAGTAGGATTGATAAATATTATGAAATGCCATCAGTACCTTATCATGACTTTCATTGACCACAAAACCCGTACTTGTCATATGACCTTCCAAGCATTCACGCGTAAATATATTCTTGTGTTGTTTTGCCATAGTAAGTATTATATTCTTCGCTTTTTCCTCTTCATGATCTTGAGGAATATATTGTTCTATCGCTTGTATACCCTTCATTAGAACAATGACTTCAATCTTTCTAAATATGAAACACGACGATATCTCATCATCCTCACACTACGTTTACTCAATTGACAAACAACTTCTGCTTTACCATCGAGCTTGCGACTATTTGAATCAGTACACAACAAAGCACCATCATAATTATCTGAAACTAAACGAACAATACTATCTTCTTTTAATACAATGGGTGAGCCTAAAGATTGAAATTCACGATGATGGATACCTGCAATTTCTGCGATTTGGATTACAGGTAATCCCTCTTGTATAATTGCTCCTTGTACAGAGCGATTGTATGCTGTAGAGCCCAACTGCGTACATACACAAATTCCTGTACCTCGATATGTTTCTAATTTTTCATCATTGATATAAATATCTAATATTTGGGTACGACTACTATTTTCAACACGCATTTCATTTAATGCATATACTTTTTCATTTTGATCTATTGTCACTTCTAATAATTGTGATTCTACAATTGTACCTTCTTTATTAAATACATCTGTAATCAAATCATCAATTTCTGTATTTAAATAGTCAGTAAAGAATCCAAGTGTCCCACTATGAATTCCAATAAAACTTACATCACTCAACTGATCACAATACTTTTGTACTGCATATATAAAAGTTCCATCGCCACCAATTGTAAAACAAAGCTCTGGTTTATCTTCATTCCATTCTAACTTCTTACTTAATTCTTCTTTAAGATATTGGGCAAGATTCTCAGATTGTTCATCTGGTCGATTCACGATTACAAAAGTCTTCATAAACTCACTTCCTTATATGTGATATTATATCATAGAAGGAAGTGATAAAATGCACTCAAAATTAGAGATTGAATATAAAGTACTCATCACAAATGAACAGTTTAACACACTGCTTAAACTCTATCCCCATCATTTAGTATTATCGCAAAACAATACCTATTATGATACGACTCCCTCCCTTAAACTTAGAGGTATGGGTTGTCGAATACGTACAATCCATGATCGATGTATTTTTACACTTAAGGTTAAACAAGATAAAGGACATGAAGAAATTGAATTTGATGTCCCGACAAACGATATAGAATTACCTATCATTCAGGATGTATTAAGAAAATACAACATAGAGAATGTACTCCCTATGGGTTCGTTATTTACGCGACGTCATTTGGTTGAATTAGAGCACGCCGAATTATGTATTGATTATAATGAATACAATGGTCAAATCGATTATGAGGTTGAATATGAGTTAAAGGATCCATCAATAGATACTTTTGATGAATTCTTAAGTATACTTAACTCTGCCAATATTCCTTATGTCCCTAACAAAAGAACTAAAATACAACGCTGTTTTGAATCAAGGAGGAATGAAGAATGAAAAGTGCAATTTTTTGTGCAAATGGCTTCGAAGAATGTGAAGCATTGATTGTTGTTGATCTATTAAGAAGAGCGAATCTAGAAATTGATATTATTTCCATGCATGAAGAATTAGAAGTCAAGAGTTCTCATCAAGTGACAATTATCGCAGATAAATCTTTTGTTGATTGTAATTTCAACGAATATGATATTTTAATTTTACCTGGAGGTATGCCTGGTACTACGCACTTGCTAGAAGATGAACGACTTAAGAGAGTTCTACTTCATCACAATAAACAAGGCAAACTACTTTGCGCTATTTGTGCTGCTCCTAGTGTTCTTGGTTCCTTGGGATTATTAGAAAATAAAAACGCTACTTGTTTCCCTACATTTCAAGACAAATGTACTGGTGCCCTTATAAGTGATACAAAAGTAGTACAAGACGGAAATATCATCACCGGTAAAGGTCTTGGTGCTGCCATTGAATTTGCATCATGCATTATCGAGAATTGCTTAGGTAAGGAACATGCTGAAAAAATACTCAACCAAATCCAATATTAGAAAGCGTTTTATTCGCTTTCTTTTTATTTTCATTTTATGATGGAATTATGAGAATATCTCATTAGAAATCAGGTTATATGCCAAATTCAATTATTCCTTTTATTACCTTTTGTGGACAAACAAAAGAAGCTCTTCAGTTTTACCTAGAAACATTTCCTAATTCATCAATCGAATCCATCACTTATATCACTAAAGATGATCGTGGTGTTGAAGGTGATGTACTAAACGCTAGTTTCACTTTATGCAATACGCCCTTTATGGCAATGGACATGGAAAAACAATACTGCCCCGATCCATCTTGGCAAACTTCTTTTTACTTGGAATTAGATACGGAAGAAGAATTTGACCAATTGTTTATTGCACTCTCAAAAGAAGGAAATGTTTTAATGGGTCCTGAACCTATCACAACTGATTCCATTTCACTTAGAAAATGCGCATGGGTTACCGATAAATATCAAATTACATGGCAAATTTTATTTATTTAAATACATAGTTGACTCTAACATGATGATATACTTTACACTATAGATGAGCTCAAGAGGAGGTCCTCCCATGTTAAAGATATCAGACTTTTCAAAACTATCTAGAATCAGTATAAGAATGTTACGTTTTTATGATGAACAAGATTTATTAAAACCATGCGTGGTAAAAGAGAATGGATACCGTTACTATGAATCAACACAACTACGGGTAGCGTTACACATTCATTATCTAAGTTACCTTGGTTTTTCTACTGCCAAAATAAGACGCATTCTATCTACATATCTTGATGGAAATGACATTGTTCAATACCTACAATCTCAATTAGAAGAAATGAAAGATGAACAATCATCATTAATTGAAAAAATTGATTCTTTAACCAAGACAATAAACAAAATCAAACAGGAGGAAATGTTGATGAGTTACAAAGTTGAAGTTAAAGATTTACCCGCACGTAATATGATGTGTAAAAGAGGAATCATCCCTACATACCAACACGAAGGATTATTGTGGAAAGGTTTAATGGAAGAATTACATTCACTAAATATGGATATCCAATATCCAACTGATTCAAAAGGAATGGCTGTGTTCTTTGATGATGGATACAAAGAAACAGACGTAGATGTAGAAATCAGAATGGATGTCGTTGGTGAATACAACGATACAGAAAATATTAAGTTCAAAAATATCCCACCCGTTAAAGTTGCATCCATAACATTCACTGGTGGTTATGAGCACATTACCGAGGTATGTATCCATATTGCAAACTGGATTTCAGAACACAATTACGAAATCATTGGTCCTGACTTTTCAATTTATCATGTTGGTTATAGTCAAACACAAAACCCTGAAGAATTTGTGACAGAAATCTGTTACCCAATTCAATAATGTAAAAAGAGAAAGCTAACATTTTGGCTTTCTCTTTATTGTAAGTAATTGTAAAAATTGATCATTCATCGAACTATCATCTAATTCAAACATCACCCATTTTCCATCATGGTAAATGGGTGTATCATCATATACCTTCAAAACTTCTTTTGAAAGATTTGGTCTTATTGTTTCAACCTTTTCTCTTTCATCTTTTCCAAAGATGATCATGAATCCCAATGTAGCTTCTCGTAATAGAAATGAACAAATTGTTTTACTACCTTTTTTGTACTTGCACTCATAAATCCATTTCTTACCACCATCATACCAACTAATTTCTAAATCATATTTATCGTTGATGATATCCGTTAATTCTTTAAAAACTTTCGCTTTCTTATTCCCTACAACCGATATTACCTGTTCAAAATCAATCTGTTCAATACGCATTGTCTACACCTTCTTAACTGGATGACGTATTACTGTTTTCAACTTCTCGGGTTTCGTTTTTCTTGGGTCACCCAAATAAATTTCATGGTGTCTTCGTGTCGTGAAATCTTCCTCATAACCCTCTTGTTGAACATACTCAACGAGTTTACGAATTGTTTCGGGCTCATTGTCATATGAACCTATATGCATAACTTGCGCACACAAACCTTCTTCTACTTCACCAAAGTAACACTTTGATAAATCCAGGTTGGGTTTTTTCTTTTTCAGTTGCACTTTGGCTTGTTCAAACACGTCTTGGTTCACAAATTCAGGCTGACGAATAAAAGATGTCCAAGTAAATTTATCCTTTTTTAAACCATTGATACCATTAAACTGCCCATCATCTATACTCCAATAACCTTCAAGTGGAGGTACTACATAATCAAAGTATCCATCCGGTTGATTCCCGCTCATTTTACTCATTTTAATTGCATAGGATAAACCATAAAGAACTTCTAATGCATCCTTATAACTTTGTGATGTATTGGGATTACCCTCACCATCAATCATAATAAATTTCATCTTTGGAATTGTAATAATACTAGGCGTTGTCGATGGAATATAATATTCTTTTTCTAATTTTTTATAATCTACGCTTTTTGCCATCTCTTTAATTGAGGCAGCATTTCATTCAACATCTTTCTTGCCTCTTCCTCATTCATTCCTTCCATGTGTGGAACACAGAAATCAATCATTTCTTCCATTGTGCAATCAACCGTAAATCTTCCATCTTCGTAACAATACAAACAATAATCCTCATTATTTGTACCATCACTATTCTTCCCAAACAAATCTTCATTTAGTGGCATACCACAGCTTTGACATATTTTCATTTTCTAAATCTCCTTTTCATACTTCTATTATCCACCTTTAAACTTGACATCTTTTGTCAGTTATTCATACAATTCATCATTTTTTTAATTTCTTCTTGAACTTCATTTTTTAATTGAACTGGTTCAATCACCTGTATAGATGAACCAAAAGATAGAACATACTCTTTCAACCACATATCTACAGGCAAATAAGTTTCTACAATGATTTCTTTCTCCAAATATTGTATTTGATGTGTATCAAATTCTTCAACAACACGATTCTTTACCTTGTAGTCAAAACACAAAACAACCTTCTTATTATTCGAACAATCTACATTTTCAATACTTGGTGGATTGAGTTGTTCAGTAAACACCTCATCCAGTACCTTCACATCTTCTATACGTATAAATTTAAATGTACGATAGTCATTCTTCGATAAACAATAACCCTGAACATACCACCCACGACCTTTAAATACTAATTTTGCAGGCTTAATTTTACGCTTCGTATTTTCTCCACTTGTACCCCAATAAGATATTTCCACAATGTGCTTAGAAAGTATAGCTTCTTTGAATATTTCAAAGAAATTATCTGTCATACCCCATTCGTTTAAATTTACTTCAATCCAATCACTTGTTTCTTTACGAAATAAATTCTTTAATTTTAGTATTAATTCATTTGAATGTGTTGATGCACCCTGCATCCCTTGAAGTGCTGTAATAATTTGATCCTGTTCAAACGATGTTAACATCGTCTTATTTAAGATATGATTATCCAACAACATAATTCCACCACCCTTACCTTGAGTTGTGATGAGAGGAATACCCGATAAGGTTAATGTATCAATATCTCGATAAATTGTACGCACCGAAACTTCCAACTCTTCAGCTAGTTCTTGTGCAGTACATGTATTTTTATCAATCAAACGATTTAGTATTTTAAACAATCTTTCTGCCGACATATTCTTACCTCTATTACTATTATTATACACATATCCTGACAACTCTTGTCATATTTAAATAAAAAGAAAAACCAACATCTCTGTTGGCTTATAAATTCGCTTTTCTTGCTTGTTGATGTTGTAGTTTTCGTGGTATTAAATACATCTTTCCGTCTTTTACAAACCGATATCCTGTTTGCTTAAACCAGAAATTGACACCTGCTTCTTCGCATTGTCTTTTTAAATCTAATATCCAATCATAATGACATGGTCTTGCTTTACTTCCTGATTCCCCACCACAGACTAGTTGATAAATATCATCATCCAAATATTGACTGAAATCTACTTTTTCCAACATTGGTTCACAAATGATATTCTTTTTCTTTATAGGTAATGCTTTGAAGATAGGTAATCTTTCATCTGCCATTCGTTGCGTCTCACATGTAACACCTATCCATACATTATCATACCCATCTAACCAATCCACAGGTAGATGATCTTGAATTCTTTCTGGACGTTTTGTAATGAAGAAGAACTGGCAATCACTTCTTTCTTTTATCATTTGCCACGCCTCATCACGCCATACATCCGCTTCCTCTAAGAAGAAATCTGAGGTGAAACATGTCCATATCATCGAGCCTTTCTTTATCTTATACTCACCCTTACGATTTCTCGCAATGGGTGCATAGAAAGAATTTGTTTTGTGGATATCTTCGGGATTGTTTCCACGTTTAAAATCACCACGAAACATGTAGCAATTCAAACAACCCTCACTTTTCTTGTGACATCCATGCCATAAATTCCACATTGCCATTGGGTTACCTCTTAAAGTTGATATCCATTTCTTTTGATAGATCCTTACATAGATACAACAAATTTTCTCTTACATCATTTCTTGATTTCCAATCTCGATTATCCCACTCTGTTTTTGTAAGATCATCTCCACCATAAATTAGTGCCACATAGTTTACATTTCTGAATTGAGTTAATGCCAATAATCCAGCTTGTTCCATTTCAACCATCAAACAATTTTCCGAAGTTCTAAGTTTAATTTTTTCTTTTGTTTCACGATAAAATGCATCTGTTGTCCATACTTTACCTGTAACAAAATTCACATTGCATTCGTCTAAGTAACTTTGTGTAAATTTCAATAAACTTGGTTCAGCATAAACTTCTCTACTTGGTTTTAGATAATGATATGAGAATCCTTCATCCCTTATGGCAGAATCAATCAATACAATTTTACCTACTGTAATATCTGGGTGTAGCGACCCTGCGCCCCCACAAAATGTGATTTGAGATGAGCCCAAAGCAATACACTCTTCCACTGATCCACCACATCCTGCACCACCAACATAACCCTTTACAACCAAGCAATCATCATCTACAAATTTATAGACATAGACTTTGTTTTCACCTTCAATAACTTCAAAACTTTCAAGTTTTCCCTCACCTACAAGTCGATCAATAACATCATGAAAAAAACAAACAACAAGCCTGGGTGGAAACTTTGAATAGCTTTGTTTTAAAATACTTGGATTAATAAATGCGTCTTGGTTTTCATCAAATTCAAGTATTGGAAATTCTTTCTTAATCCCTTTATTCTTTTGGTAATCTTCTTTTAATAAAATATATCGTTTACAATCAATTTGTTTTTGTAGTTGTACAGCATCATAAACCGCATCCTTTATATACGTATATCCTGTTTTTAGTATAACTCGTTGTGAACGCTCATTTTCTTTGAAATGTTCAATCCAAACTAAATCAACTCCAACATCTTCAAACAAATATTCATGGATGCGATTCACTGCTTCACTCATGATACCTTGTCCCCAGTAATCTGAATTTAAACAATATCCAATTGTTCTTTGATCTAGTTCTACAAACTCTTCTAATATTTGAGATTTAATTCCTATTGAGCCGATTGCTTTATTGTTTTCTTTTAATACAATCGCATACTCCTCATGACCCTTAATAAAAATATCTAATATTTTTTTACTGACTTCAATTGACTCATGTCTCAACCATCCTGCATTTATTCCCACATTTTCCATTGAAGCGTACTCATAGAAATCCTCCAAGTCCGAATAATTCCATGGACGCAATATCAATCTTTTTGTTTCTAATTTTTTCATATTGTTGTCCCCTTTTGTTTATTCTAACACCCAACAAAAACATGTAAAGAAAAAACTAAAACATTTATATTTCAGATGAACTTACTAATTAATTTGAAGTATCTGTTTTATCTGGATTTGCTACCGCCGAAGTTCTTAATTCATAGGCAACTAAATCACCATTTGAGTTTCTTACAATATTTCCAATTTAAATAGCATCCGCAATTGCTTAATCGTTTTCGTATTGATTTGGTTACAATAACTTTTTAAATTATATAAATGGAATACAATTTATTTTTAGCAAACGATTGCATTCTAATTCTAGAAAAGACAAAAGCCTGATTTCTCAGGCTTTATTTAACTTGTGTTCCAATTGGTAAATCTTGAATATTTAATACCTCTATTTGTTTATCTGTAGCACCCGCAAGTATCATACCTTGTGACTCTACACCACGTAAGTTGGCAGGTTTTAAGTTAATAATAACTACTACTTTTTTCCCTACCATTGTTTCAGGTGTATAACTTAGTGCAATTCCCGATACAATTTGTCTAACTTCTCCACCAATATCAATTTGAGATACTAGAAGTTTATCTGCCTTTGGATGTTTTTCACATGAAATTACTTGCCCAACTACCATTTCAATTTTAGCGAAATCATCAATCGTGATTTCTGGTAATTTAGATACTTTCACTTGTGGTTTCACAGTTTCAGCTTCAATCTTTTCAAGTGTTTCTTTTTCATCTAGACGTGCAAATAAGATTTCTGGTTTATCCGTTACATGAATACCACTTTCCAATAATCCAAATTCTTGAATTGAATCGTAATCACGTTTTTGTGTATTCAATTGATCAAGTACTTTTTCTGCAGTTTCTGGTAAGAATGGTTTTAATAAGATTGCAGCATAACGAATACTTTCTAATAAATTATATAGTACTGTTTTTAAACGTTCATGTTGCGCTTCATCTTTTCCCAATGCCCATGGTGTTGTTTCATCAATGTATTTATTACTTCTTCTTAATAGTGTAATGATTTCATCAATTGCATCCGCAACCTTTAATTCATCCATCTTCTTATCTACTTTAATAACTGCATCTTTTGCGATTTGAATTAACTCATCATCAAATTCACCTTTGCAGTTTGTATTTTCAACTAAACCACCAAAGTATTTATTTGTCATGGATATAGTTCTGTTCACTAAATTACCAAAGATATTCGCAAGATCTGAATTAATGCGTTCAATCATGAGTTCGTAAGTTACTGTACCATCTTGTGCAAATGGCATTTCATGTAACATGATATAGCGAACCGCATCAACACCAAAGTAACGACATAAATCATCTGCGTAAATGACATTACCTTTAGATTTACTCATCTTACCTTCTCCTACAAGTAGCCATGGGTGACCAAAGACTTGTTTTGGAAGTTCAATATCCAATGCCATCAACATGATTGGCCAATAAATTGTATGGAAACGTAATATATCTTTACCAATTAAATGGACATCTGCTGGCCAGTAATGATTAAATAGTGGATCATGATTACCCTCTAAATCAAATCCCAATCCAGTAATATAGTTTGTGAGTGCATCAATCCAAACATAAACAACATGCTTAGGATCAAAGTCGACTGGAATTCCCCATTTAAATGATGTACGAGAAACACATAAGTCTTGAAGTCCCGGCTTAATAAAGTTATTTACCATTTCATTCTTTCTTGATTCCGGTTGAATGAAATGTGGATTTTCTTCAATATGTTTCATTAAGCGATCTGCATAATTGCTCATTCTAAAGAAATATGCTTCTTCCTTAGCAGGTTCAACGGCTCTACCACAATCCGGACATTTTCCATCTACCAATTGAGACTCAGTAAAGAAAGATTCACATTCTTTACAATATAGTCCTTCATATTCAGACTTATAAATATCTCCTTTTTCATAGAGTTTCTTGAATATTTTTTGCACTTGTTTTTCATGATATGGATCTGTTGTTCTCATGAATTTATCATAAGACACATTCATTCCATCAAATTGTTCACGAATTATATCTGCTACTCCATCCACAAATTCTTGTGGAGTTTTGTTGGCTGCTTTTGCCTTATCTTCAATTTTTTGTCCATGCTCATCTGTTCCTGTTTGGAAACGAACATCAAATCCCACCAAACGTTTGTAACGAGCTATTGCATCAGCTAAAACAATCTCATATACATTTCCAATATGAGGTTTACCTGAAGTATATGCAATCGCTGTCGTTATATAATACTTTCCTTTGTTTTCCATCTTACTTTCCTCCTAATAAAATAAAAACGCCCTTATCGAATAAGGACGTGATTCACGCGGTACCACCTTAATTTATGCTTTTCAGCATACACTCAACCTCTTAACGCGAAGATACGTTTCATTTTACTTATCAAATGAACAGCTCCTAGACCATGTTCACTCATCCAATCATGTATGTTTCCACCAAACACATACTCTCTTTATTTCAAGAATAAGTTACTCTTCTATTCGTTGCCTGTACCGATATTATATAGAGTTAGTCGCATTAAGTAAAGAATAAGTTCTTACTCTATGTATTGTTTCCAACCATTTCTACCTTGATTTTTGACCTCATATAAAGCTTTATCAGCGTTTAGTATGATTTGGTCTAATACTTGTTTATCATTTAATACTTGCAAATCATATCCGATTGATAAGGTCACACGATTACTAATTGGACTATATGCATGTTTCATATTTTTAGCCTTGATATCTTGAATTACGTTTTGAATAAATGTTTCAATCTCTTCTTTTGTTTGATTTATACAGAAACAATTAAACTCATCACCACCATACCGACAACTAATAATGTTTTCAGTAGAGAATTTATTTAAGGTATCTCCTATTTCTCTTAATACTTTATCACCATATAAATGTCCATAATTATCATTGTAATGTTTGAAGTAATCCACATCAAACATAATATATCCAACGGATTGGATTCGCTCATCATTAATTAATTTGGTAAGCAACTTATTATGAAAAGTTCGATTGTAAATCTGTGTTAATTCATCTAAGTTAACTCTCAATCTTAGTTTTTCATTCTCTCTTAATATATTTTCATGCGTTTCATTCAATTCAGATAATAAGATTTCATTCTTAATATTCTCTGATTGAATTTTATCATCAACTTGAATTCCTTTGATTACTTGTTCATAGTATTCTTCATAAACATCCAAATATTGATCAACATTGAATTTTTCAATAAAGGCAATTTTCATCGTTGTGATTGCAACTTTATTCTTTAAGTGTATTTTTTCAAATATACCTTCGATTACTTTAATACAAGTTCTTGCGACATCATAATTATCAGACGCAATCATATCTCGTGTTACTCTTTCAATACTTGTGAATTGGAATGATTTATCTTCATTACTCATTAAGAATTTTTGAATAAATTGTTTACCTTGAATACCTGCTTCTTTGTATTGATTTTGTTTCACTAAATAGTGTATTTTTATCGCAGATAACGATAAAGCATTATCTTTTCCTTGAAGTGCTTCAGCTTCACGTATTGCGTTATCAACATCTTCATCTCTATCACGTTGGCATGCGTTGTTTGCGATTTCAACATAACACAATACTAATAATTTTGAACGATATGGCTCTTCACATTGTAGTGCTGCCTCAACAGCTGCTTCTAACATCGAGTGTTCCATTTTATATTCTTGTAGATCTGATACAATACGTGCTGAATAAACATGTGCATAAACTAAACTCACATATTGATTACTTGTTCTATAATATTCCATGCATTCAAAAAATTCTTTTAATGCATCATAGTTATTACAAACCGAATAATAATACAAACCACGTATGAAATGATAATCCGCAATTAAATCTGGACTATTGGATAAATCTTTTGCTTTCTTCATCGTATAAATACATAACTCTTCATAATCAGAGAAGATGTAATAATAAGATAAGAATAAGAATGCATAAGCTTGTCCATAATGATCATTTGGCTGATTCGCTATTTTTAATAATTCTTCTGATTTTTCTTTCATTAAATACAAATCAGTAAAAAGATTACTTTTGACATCTTTAATCATATATTCAATTTTTTCTTGTGTTGTTTTTGCCATGACTAAAGATCACCTCCTTTTTCATACTTCGTGAAGGTGTTTCTACCATTTCTCTTTGATATATAGATACTGCGGTCTGCATAGCCTATGTACTCAAGAAGATTAGTATCCTTATTTAACTTATCCAAATAATAACCAATTGATATTGTTACTCGGTCAGAGCATTTTGAATATTGATGCAAAATATTCTTCGACATCAAATCAGTCATGATATCTATAATATACTTTTCAACTTTTTCTTTTGTCGTCTCATAACATACAACATAGAATTCATCACCACCATATCGACATGCGACTATTTCATTAGTTGAATACTTGAGGAGTGATTTAGCAACTTGACGTATTACTTCATCACCTTCTATATGACCATAATTATCGTTGTATTCTTTAAAGTAATCGATATCAATTAAGATGATTGCGAAATCTTGTTCAGCGCCAAGATATTGGCATTGTGTTTTTACCACATCCAAATATCGACGATTAAATAGTCCACTTAATTCATCTATTAGAACTTCTCTTTCAAGTTGATTATTATCACTTTCAATTTTCTTGTGATGATCCATCGCATTTTGAATTTGAAATAAATTTGCGAATGTTTGTATTTTAGACAAACTTCTTGCGGATACAAGTTGGCGATAATTTTCATAGAAATTTTTATAAATCAATTTCTTAGATTTTTCGTCACCAAACAATCGATTGAATTCCAAACGATACTTTTGTATATCAATATTATCTCTTAGATTTCGATCTGCTTCATTATCAATCGCATCAAACATAATACGTGCATACTTTTCATTCTTTGCGATAAGCAAACAACGCATTGATTCTATAATCAATTGATAGCGTAGTGTATCTTTAGGATAATGTAGCATATTCTTATCTATCATAATTTCTACATTCTCAATAATTTTATCTTTATCTTTCTTTAATGCATAATATAACATTTGAACATAAGGAATAACCATTTCCTTCGATGGAACTTCATCACTTATTTTACTAATTTTATTCATTATAATTTCTACATTAGATTCATCATTAATTGCGCAATAACATTCAATCATCTTTGTAAGGTGAATTAGATATTGTAAATTTGTAGATTTATCTTCTAATCGATCAAACTCTTTTTCTGTCAATTGATAATAGCGTAATGCTTCATCAAAATCATTACACGCCTTAAACAAACTTCCAACATTTGCATAGTAAGTCCCAAGATAAGTATCATCCCCAGTTTCCTTCGTCAATTGACGAATACTTAATTGACAACGTAACATTGGTATATATTCATCATCTTTTTCGAATACAAGTGACTTCAATACATAATACTTCATTAAAATCGTATCTTTTGAGTCTTTGAGTAGTCCATATGCCAATGATAAATATTTGTTTGTCATTTCGATGTCACGTTCAACAAAGAAATAATAGTCAGCTAACCAAACATAGGAGAAGCCAATATTAAAATTGTCTTGTTGCGACATAGCTAGTTCTATTAGCTCAAGACAATATTCTTTTTCTTTGTGAGGTTCGACATCCACACTTCGTGTAATTTTTTCTTTAAGCGAATTAACTGCACATAAGTACTGATTTGTGTCTATTAGATTTTCACTCATATGTTTGTTTCCTTTAATAATTTAATTATACTAGAATATTTTCTTTTTTCCTGTGTTAAATTGACAAATAAATTTTTTTTATCACTTTTTAAGCAATATATTGTTCGAAAGTCGCGAAAATGCCTTTATAATGCATATTATCGTTTGACTTGTCGTTCCCCGCATGCTATGATGAAAACGTATTCAAGCAATATCGGGGATTTCACATCGAGGTCAATATTGATTGCGATGTGTTTTTTTAAGAATTGCGATACAGTTTACAATGGAGGTACAAAATGAGTACAGGTAAAGTAAAATGGTTCAATGCTGAGAAGGGTTACGGATTCATCACTGGTGATGACGGACAAGACATCTTCGTACATTTCTCTGCAATCCAAACTGAAGGATTCAAAGCTTTAGATGAAGGTCAAACAGTAAGTTTCGACGTTACAACTAGCGATCGCGGTCCTCAAGCAACAAACGTAGTGAAACTTTAATTTATATTATTAAGTAGCTAACTAGAAAAGACATCTTATGATGCCTTTTCTTTTTCTTATATTAGATTTAGAATAGATATATAAGGAGGTTTTATTATGATTGTTACAACTACAAACAGTATTGAAGGTAAATCAGTAAAAGCATATCATGGCATTGTATTCGGAGAAGTGATTACTGGGGTTAATTTTATTAAGGATATTGGTGCAGGATTTCGTAACTTCTTTGGTGGTAGATCTGAAGGTTATGAAAGCGAGCTAATCGAAGCACGTTTAGAAGCATTAGAGGAGTTAAAACGAAATGCAACTAAGTTAGGTGCCAATGCCGTTTTAGCAATCGATTTTGATTATGAAGTATTAGGTGCAGATAACGCCATGTTAATGGTTACTGCATCAGGAACAGCAGTAACAGTAGAATAATGATGTAAGCCTTCTTATAAACAGAAGGTTTTTTTATGTAAAAAGTGCATCCTTGTAGGGATGCACTCGTGTTATCAACCTCTAGATTTATCTAAATTATTCTGTTTTACTGATCATTCGGTTTATGAAGTTAAGATTAATTTAATTTTAATCATCAGCGAACGTTAATTTAGCTAAGAATATCAACAGGGAGAGTTGGGACATTCTAGAATTCAGACATAACTCAGGTTTGGTATGATAACTTGGTTTTGGATTAATACTGGGTATAGATATAATACGGGGGTTATCTTAACTTCACGGAACAAGATTGCTTTGCTCCATTCACACAACATAAATTATGTTATGTCAGTGGAATAAATCAGTTCTATATCCTCTATAGAAAATATCTCTTTTTCTATATAAATACAATAACTATATTTTCTTCAGATTACAACTATAATACTCTTCAAAAATGAATTTTTTTTATTTTTTTATTATTAATAATAGTATGTATTTTTAAGTGTTTTAATCTATTAACTATCTACTTATATTATCCATTTATAATATTGTCCTTATCCAAAAAAAACTCCCTAATTTTTTACAATTAGAGAGCAAGTTTATTTTATCTAATTCCTAGTAGTTAGTTTTTCTAACTTCAAAGAAAGATTTAGGATATCCACAAAGAGGGCAAGCACCTGGTGCATTTTTTCCAACCATTGTGTAACCACAGATTTCACATTGCCAAGCAACATCTTCTGCTTTAGAGAATACTGTTCCTTCTTCAACATTCTTAAGAAGCGCTAAGTATCTTTCTTCATGTTCTTTTTCAATCTTAGCTACCATATCCATTTGAGCAGCAATTCTTGTGAACCCTTCTTCACGAGCTGTAGCAGCAAATTCTGCATACATATCAGTCCATTCATAATGTTCACCTTCAGCAGCTAATTTTAAGCCTTCCATTGTGTTAGGCATTTTGTCTCCATGAAGAGCTTGGAACCATAAACGAGCATGTTCTTGTTCATTACGTGCAGTTTCCTCGAAAATTGCAGCGATTTGTTCCATACCTTCTTCACGTGCTTTTGTAGCGAAGTAAGTATATTTGTTTCTAGCTTGGCTTTCACCTGCAAATGCTGATTGTAAATTTTGTTCTGTCTTCGATCCTTTTAATTCCATCTTAATTTTCCTCCTAGTTTTTGTTTGTTTTTTTGTTGCATTTTTCACAAATGCATTCGAAAGTAATACTATGGCCTAATACTCGATTACCCATTCGATCTTCAATTTCTTGATTCAGATTACTCATATATTCCATTGGTGCATCATGAAACTTACCACAGCTAACACAATGCATATGATAATGAGGGATACTATTCCCATCGTAGTACGAAATATCTTTATCTACGATACGACTAATCACATTCATTTCAACCAATCGATTTAAATTACGGTAAACTGTCGCAATCCCCATATCGGGATTTTTTTGTGAGATTTCTTGGTATACTTCCTCAGCCGTCATGTGTTTATCAACACCTTGAACAACTTGAAGCACTTCTTCTCTTTGTTTAGTTTGTCTATAAGCCATTTTATCACTTCCTTATTGATAACTATTATCATTATAGCATGATAATTTTCTTTTACAATACTATTTTAACATATTTTCCAAAACATAATAAAAGGGATTTTATCCCTTGATTTGCTTGATTGCTTCAACTAAATCACTAACATCATTGATGTCGATGAAATGAACGCTTTCATTATTTAAATTAATTACTCCTTTATTATCTTCGGTTTGTTTTTCCGTTGGAATCTTCTTTGTTTCTGAAATCATAAATTTCATCATCGTACGATGTAAAAAGCTTAATTTATGTAAATCCATATTTCCTCGGTAATAAAAAATCCTTGAGTCATCAACCTGTTCTTTACTTACACTACTTCTTACATTTAGATTTGCGTGGTCTAAATTCTCTTTAGTTTTGCTTGATAATCCCACCGTATAAATAAAGATATCCATTTTCGAATAATCGACTTTTTCTACTGTCTTCTTTAATCCCGTTACTCCACCTGCATACAGTCCTCCTCCAATCACTACTATTTGGTAAGGATCTAATGTTTTTACTTCTTTATAATTCATACAATCAAATTCTAATCGTTTCGCTATTTCTCTTGCGTACGCTTCTGTAGCTCCATAATGTGAGCCATATACTACTATTCCCTTTTTCATTTTTTTCCTTCTAGTGCATTTTCTATTGCTTTCTTAATGCACATACTACTCGTCGTAGCGCCACTAATACTATCAACATTTAATGTTTGCTTTTCAATTATGTCTGTAACGATGCTTTCCGCATCTTTTCCCAGTCCATTGAAATGTTCATTAAGTATGATTTCTTTTATTCCATGATTAACCACAATCACGCTTACATCCACTTTTACCGGTCCAACTTCTGCATAACCTTGATATGTTCCATCTGACAATATATTTCGATTAAAGTCATGGATTGTAATTTTCTTAATTTCATTTTGAGCAACACTATCAACCGCAAAATAACCTGCACCAATTAAGCCAAACACAATCACAACAGCAATACCTATTTTCTTAATCTTCATTTAATTTAGCTATCCCCTCATGCATCTTCTCTAGTAACTTATATAACATCGCTAGTTCCTGATCATCATAAATTGAAAATAGCGTTAATAACTTTAAGTTATTTTCTCCATCCACTTCTTTAAAGTAATCATGTAAGTTCTTATTGGCTTCTAATGCTAGTGCTCTTGAATCATGTTTACTTTGTTTAACAATTACAAAATCCTTTGCCTCTAGTTGTAACGCTAACTTCTTTACATTTTGCCTTGAGCATCCTAGAAGCTTTCCATACTCTGTTAGAGTTAATTCTTCATCGAATTCTGTACTTTGTTTAACCATAATCATTAACATAAATTGTTTAAGAGTGATAACCCCATAACTTTTATCAAAGTATGTTTGTAATAAATTTTGTACAATACATAATTGTGCAAATATTCCTTTAGACTGATTTAATCGATTATTTTCATGCTTTCTTGCAAGTTGTTCTAACTTCATCTTCCACCTCGTACGTAACTAGTTACT
>NZ_JAVWNC010000008.1:0-60959 GCF_036637135.1 Anaerorhabdus sp.
TCTAAGAATTTAGGTTGACATTACTTTTCTCTTCAATGTCTTTAACAGTACTTTAAACCTTTGAATGTAAGATGTCAATATCTTTTTCTGAAAATTATTTCAAAATTACAATTCTCTATAAACTTACTCCTTACTGGTTGAATCCTTCAATTTGATAAAATTATTTAATTTATCTTCATTGTAGTTAAGAATCAATTCTTTTGGAAAATCTACTTCTTCAATTAATATCGTTGAATAATCATCTCTTCCAACATCAAATGAGATGTGGGCATCACTATTTAAGACAATCATGCATCCCACTTTTTTACACGCTTGCAATATTTTACGACAATTCTCTTGTCCATTAATACGACTTGCATTAGGACGTAGTGATGAATTGTTTAATTCAATCAATGTATTAGTTTCCTTAGCCATTTTCGCAAGTTCTTCATAATCACAAGGATATCTTCCATCATCAGCATGACCAATGATATGTACATATGGATTATGACAAATTGCTTTATATGCACTCATATTATCTTCAAGGGTATGCTTTGAGCTATAACAAGGAGAATGGAAAGATGCGATACAATAATCAAGTTTTTCTAAAATATTTTTCTCTAAATCCACAGTACCTAATTCATCAATGATATTTAATTCACACCCTCTTAAAACTCGAACACCATCGATTTCAGTCGGTATAATTTCCAAGTTTTTAAAATGAAAGAAATGAGTTCCACCAGGAATACCCGGAGCATGATCACTCATGCCATAATATTTTAAGCCCTTGAGTTTGGCAGCTTGTATATTTTCTTGTAGCGTACTATACGCATGTCCACTACTTATTGTATGTGTATGTAAATCCAGTATATTCTTCATTGTATATCTCCATTCATATTGTACTATTATAGAACTTTAAGATTTTAAATACAAGAAACTGAATGTAAAGTTTGTGCTATAATACATTAGAAAGGTTGGTCTATATGTTACTAAATCCTAATTGTAAAATTACTGAATTTAATGAGTTCGTAAAAAATCATACTCATGGACATTATATGAAAACATCGATGTGGGTAAATACGCTTGATGCTAATACAAAACCTTTCTATGTTGGGTTTTATGAAGAAGACAAATTAATAGGAACAGCTCTTGTACTTAAAAAGAAATGGTTGAATAAATCCTATCTTTATATTCCTTGGGGACCATGTATTGATTATCAAAATCAAACACAACTCAAAGAAACATTAAATTTATTAAAAACATTCACAAAGAATGAAAATTGTTTTATGTTACGAATCGATTTCAATGTTATTCGTGTTTCTCGTGATTTAGATGGCAATGAAATTGAAGGTATCAACAACGAACACATTACAGATACAATTATAGACTGTGGTTTCAAACACAAAGGTTATGGCTATGCCTATAACGGCAGTTGGGTGAATCGTTACACGCTTGTAGCGAGTTTAAACAAGACTATTGATGAAATACTTGCATCTTATGCAAAACCACGTCAAACAGCCATTAAACGTCACCAAATTATCGGTGTTCAAACACGTATTGGTACCTTAGATGATTTAGATGCACTCTGTTCGTTTGAAAAAGAGTTAGCTGAACTTCAAGGATTTAAACCACATTCAAAAGAATACTTTAAAAAGATTATTGAATCATTTAAACAAAATGCTCGGTTCTATGTCACAGAAATCGATTTAGCAAGAATGGTTCAAGGATTAGATGAAGAAATTCATTCAAAAAAATACGCAAAAGATAAAGAAGCCTACGCTTCAAAAGAAAAAGAATACAAAGAAGCTCTTCAATTACAAAAAACATATGGAGACCATGTAAAAATTGCAGCTGGTTTATTTCTTTATTATGGTGATACTTCATATGATTTATATACTTACAACAAGAAGGAATTCGGTTTTGTAAAACCAGTAGATAATTTACACTTCTTTGCAATGCAAGATATGAAAAATCTTGGAGTTACCCATTATGACATGTGTGGATTCTCAGGAACAGTAAAAAAAGAAGATCCCTATTACGGACTCTATAGTTATAAAAAATCATTTGGAAGTGAGTTTACCGAATACATAGGTGAATTCGATTATATCCAATCACCAAAAGCATATCAAAACTTCATCAAACAATATCGCTTATACAGTAAAGTAAAAAGAAAAGTTAACGCAATATTAAACCAAAAACAAAAAAGTTCATAATTACTTGAACTTATAAGGAGAAGAATAAGTGAAAAACATCAGAATTATCAGTACAATGATACTCATCATCACCCTCATTATTCTAGGTGTACACAATACAATATTACCTATGAATGTATGGATTCTAAGATTAAATTGCATCATTATGATGGGTTGTATCGTAACCATTTCCTATTGCACAATTAAAAGTTTGAAAAAAAATTAGACAGTTAATCAAATGATTAACTGTTTTTATTATGTTTCAATATAAAAAGACACTTGACTTCTAAGGTCTACATATGTAGACTATAAGTAGAAAGGTTGTGTCTTTATGGAATTTATCACGCATGTAGACCCAGTTATATTCGATAATTTTGTATCTCTTCACCCACATAGTCATTACATGAAACTATCTTCGTGGGCAAATCACAAACGACATACTGAAGGTTTAATACCTCACTACATTGGATTACAAGAACATCATACATTAATTGCCACAAGTTTGCTACTAGAAAAGAAAACAAAAGACATACATTACTTCTATTGCCCTTGGGGATTGTGTACGGATTACAATAGTGAATTAGTAACACGCTACTTTATTCAACAAATTCAAAAATATATAACAAAACAAAATGCTGATTTTCTAAGAATTGATTTCAATGTTGAAAGAAGACATCATGAACTATCCGGTAATGTAATTGATGATGGATTTAACAACGAGTTTGTAACAAAGTTATTAATCGATGAAGGCTTTAAACATAAAGGTTATGGTTATGCTTATAACGGAAGTTGGGTAAATCGTTTTACACTCGTTATCGATATTGATAAACCTCTACCTGAAATTATAAATCATTTTGAAAAGCGTAGAAAATCAAAAATAAATCATATAGGCATTCAAGGATTATCAACACGACTTGGTACTAAAGATGATTTAATTTATATTGCTTTATTTGAAAAACAATTATCTATGCAAAAAGGATTCAAACCTAAACCCCTATCCTACTTTGAAAATCTTGTAGAAGATTTGGAAGAACAAGTTGTATATTACGTTACAGAATTCAACATAAAACAATACATCCAAAACATCGAAGACTTACTTCAAACAAAGAAATACAAACTTGACTTAAAGGCTGCTTCTTACAAAAAAGAAGAAAAGGAACAAGCTCAAGTTTGGTTGAATAAGTATGGTGAAAAAGTAATTGTTGCAGCTGGGTTATTCATGAGATTAAATACGAAGTGTTGGGATTTATATATTTATAACAACAAGAACTTTCCGACAATTCATTCTTCTGATTCATTGCACATGTTTGCGATTAACGATATGAAACAACATGGCGTTAAAGAATACGATATGGTTGGTTTTTCTGGTGAAACCAACAAGTCCGATCCCTATTATGGTTTATATGAATATAAGAGTAGTTTTGGTCCACGTTTTGTTGAATACATTGGAGAATTTGATTTTATATTAAATGAAAAGCATTACCGTTCATATTTCAAAAAGACTAATCTATTGAAACGAATCAAAAAAAAGATTTATTCAATTCTTGTAAAGAAAAAACGAACATACTAACATAAGAAAATGGAGCTGGTTAGCTCCATTTTTACTTTTCTATTAACGTAGTTTGAAGAATCCTGGAATTTGATTATCTTCTTCTTCCACAATTACTTCTTCTTCAAATTCATGAGTATAATTTGATTGAGTTACAGGTTTACCTTGAGTAGGAATCTTTGCTTTAGGTAAATCGAAACCTGTTGCGATTACTGTAACGATAATTGCATCACCAATTTTTTCATTGATAGCAACCCCGAATATAATATCAATATCATTTCCTGCTGCTTCACGAATAAATTCAACTGCTTCACTAGCATCATATACTGAAATTGAAGCGCCACCAGTTACATTAACGATAGCATTTTTAGCGCCAGTAATTTGAGCTTCTAATAATGGAGATTGAATTGCTTTTTGTGCAGCTTCTTGAGCTTTGTTATCACCTTGTGACATACCAATACCAATTAATGCAGATCCTTGACCTTCCATAATTGAACGAACGTCAGCAAAGTCTAAGTTCATTAATGCTGGAACAGCAATTAAGTCAGTAATGGTTTGTACACCTTGACGTAATACGTTATCTGCTTCTTTGAATGCTTCTTCAAATGGAATATGTCCAATAACTTCTAGTACGCGATTATTTGAAACTATAATTAAACTATCAACATATTCTTTTAATTGTTCAAGACCTTCTTCAGCTTGAACCATACGACGTTTTCCTTCAAAACTAAAAGGTTTTGTCACGATACCCACAGTTAAAGCACCCATTTCTTTTGCAACTTTCGCAAATAATGGTGCAGCACCAGTACCAGTTCCTCCACCAAGACCAGCAGTAAGGAAGATCATATCTGCGCCTTCCATAGCTTTCTTGATATCTTCTTGACTTTCTTCTGCCGCTTTACGTCCGTTTAAAGGATTTCCGCCTGCTCCTAAGCCATCTTTACCTAATACTATTTTATTTTCAACTGGTGAAACTTCTAGTACTTGTAAATCAGTATTCGCAATGAAGAATTCAACCCCCTGAACACCTTCTTGCACCATACGGTTAACAGCATTGTTACCAGCCCCACCGATACCAAATACTTTAATTTTCGCTACTTGATTATAAGCTAAATCTGCCATCTCTTATTCCTCTTACTTTCTTGCTTCAAAAAGCATACCTTTCAAACGTTTTGTAATTGATTCTTCTTCTGAATCAGGATTTTGTTCTTTATAGTGAACAGTCTTACTAAATTGCTCCATATCAATACTATTTTCATTTTGTCCATTAATAGGAAGCTGATCTTTATATGCAAAGAATAAACCTAAACATGTCGATAAACCACTGTATCTAACACCTAATGTTTCTGGTGTATAATTCTTTACTTCAACACCTAGTTGTTTCGACAGTAAAGTAGCTAAACCTTGAAGTTCTCCACCTTCTCCAGTAATCATAACAGTCGTCTTATTTGAATTCAAGATAGGAAGACAAATAGATTTCATATCGCTCAACCACTTTTGAACATCTTTTTCAATACAACCACATAATTCTTTCTCAGACATCGTGAATGTTTCACCATGATTTGCCCAAATATAAATAGGCGAATTTGTGTATGATGTCTCATCCAATCGAGCATTATATTTCAATAAACGAGAAATAGTCTCATTGGGTAGGTCAAATTTTTCTTTGATTGAATCAATCCATGTATCTATACCATTCTCAAAGATATCACTATTCATTAGTTTTCCTTTTGATAGTAAACCAAGTGTTGTAGTTTGTCTTTCAAGTTTAATAACAATTACATTTTGATCCATTGTTTGTTCGAATAACGCCGCTTCTTTTGCAAGTGCAAACGTATCCAAATAAATATCCATAACACTTAATCCTGTTTCTTCTACACAGCGTACTAAGTCAAATGCTACATCACGATCAACACATAATAAATCAATATCAATTGTTAAATCCGAACATTTTTCATTTAGCGGCATACGTCTTGTTGAAATACCATTGCATGTGTATTTCACGCAAACTGCTTGTACCATAGCCAAAGAATCATCAATTTTAGTAGCCATTGCCTTTTTTACAGAACGACGAATATCTTGAATAGTCACAACATTCTCAATTGATTCTACTCTTGTATTCACTTTAAGTGGGTAACGATGCATATTAACTGAAGGAATACACAATAAAACACGCTCAATTTTTGCTCCTACTGTACGAGTAGCATTATCAACCGCTTTTTTAATTGACTCTTGAATCGCTTCAGCGTCAGATATTCTGTTATTGCTTATCCCAAATGCTGGTACTCTTTCCACTTTGATAATATTAAAGCGAGTATTAAAAAATTCGCCTAAAATTAATCTAATTTCGTGATCTGCTATTTCTAGGGCAGCAAAGATTTGTTTATCCATGTCCTTAGGAGACCCCCTTTTCAAATTCACAATGTTATAATAACACATATATTCCATTATAAAAAGAGATTACGTAATAAAATGAATAATTTTCATAAGAAAATGTCGTCCAAATACTTGCAAAGAATGAATAGGTATGTTATAGTTTACAAGCGAATTACGAAATTAGAGAGGGGGTCTACGGTATGTCAAGAGTTTGTGCCGTATCCGGTAAAAAAGCATTATCAGGAAATAGACGTTCACATTCATTACGTGCGACTCGTCGTAAATGGAATGTAAATTTACAAAAAGTTAGAGTGATGATTGATGGGAAACCACAAAGAATCCGTATTTCCGCTCGTGCACTTAAAACATTAAAAGCTGAACAAGCAGCAAAATAAAAGAGTCTAACGACTCTTTTTTTTCATGTTTTATTCAATCATTTGTTTGCATACATAATAGTTTACCTGCATGTACACATACCATACCAACTTGATCAACTATCTCATTGGATAATCCAATGAGATTTTTTGTATCCATTTTATAATGATCCAATGGATATTTAACGTCCGTAAGGGTCACTACAGCATCTTCTATTGCAAAGAGCGATAAATACTTGTACCCATTCTTTTCAATTAAATGAGTACCCTCTCTAAGCACTACCATGCAATTTTTATCATCAATTAGTTTCAGATTGATATCTTCATTCATTAACATTCTTTCATTTACATAATGATGATCAAATCGTTTACCTAATCCACCATAGAAGAGTATTTCCTCATACCCTCTTTCTTTGCATTGGTGAATCGCTGCTTGACTATCACTAAAATCTTTCATCGGTTCAAGTTGAATCACTTCATCACTCATTTGATAAACTAACTCTTTTTCCTCAATTTCAATTGAATCAAAATCACCAACCGCAAGAACCATGTGTTTACCTTGATTTGCTAAATGCAATGCACCACGATCAATTCCAATGTAATCACCATATGTTTGAACAAGATCAGTTTTTATATTCGCAACTAAAATCGCTCTTTTTAACATAAACTCTCGACAGCTTTCTCAATATCATTTTTAAATACATAACTACCTGCTACCAACACATCCACACCTGCATCTTTACAAAGGGTTGCAGTTTCTTGGTTGATGCCTCCATCAACTTGGATGAGGGTATTGTAATGATTGTCATCAATCATTGTTCGTAGCGTTTTTATTTTATCTATTGCATTCATCATGAACGATTGACCACCAAAACCAGGTTCAACTGACATAACCAATACCAAATCAAATGCACCTAGAATATCTTTTAATACCGATACATCTGTATTTGGCTTAATACTTATTCCTGCTTTAATACCACGATCATGGATGTGTTTAGCAATCATTAAACATTCTTCATTATCTTTACATGCTTCATAGTGAAAAGTAATCATTTCAGCACCAGCATCAATAAATACATCACTAAAGAATAATGGGTTACTTACCATGATATGCACATCTAAAAATAAATTACTTAAACGTCTAAATGCCTTTAATATATCTGGACCAAATGTTAAATTAGGTACAAAATGACCATCCATAACATCAAAGTGTAACCACTCCGCTTTTGATCGATTTAATTGTTCTGTTTGTTCATTGATTTTACAAAAATCAAGTGATAACACTGATGGTGATATAATCATATTATTTTCTCCTATTTCTTCATTAATGGTAAACATTGCAAATAATCATCATAACGTATTTTAGACAAGCTACCATTTTCAACAGCTTCTTTTACAACACATCCTGGTTCATTGACATGAATACAGTTTCTAAACTTACATTTACCAATATAGGGCCTAAATTCAAACAATGAATTCGCAAGCTCATCTGGAGTAGTATGGGTAAAATCTAGCGATGAGAATCCTGGTGTATCTGCAACCCACCCTCCTGCAACTTCATGCAGTTCTGAATGGCGAGTCGTGTGCTTACCTCTACCTAGCGCTTTTGATGTTTCTTGTGTGCGTAGTTTAAAAGTAGGATCAAGTGTGTTCAACAAAGTTGATTTACCTACTCCGCTTTGCCCTGTTAACACAGTTATTTTATCACATAAAATGGATGCAAGCTCGTTATCTACATTATCTCTACCACATAATAAACAGATATATCCCGACTTACGATAATCATCAATAATTTGATAAAGTTCATCATGTTCATCAACTAAATCCATTTTTGTAATACATAAAATAGGTTGAATATTTGCGATTTGAATCAAGAATGAAATACGATCAACAAGTGTAGTACTAAACTCTGGATCTTTACTAGACATGACAATAATAGCTTGATCAACATTTGCGATTGCAGGGCGCACTAAAGTATTCTTTCGCTCAAGAATTTTTTCGATACCTACTTGATCATCGTAACGTACGATTTCAACAAGATCGCCTACTACTGGTGTAATTTGAAGACGAATCTTTCCCATTGCAACGCACAAAACACGTTCATTATTTTCTGTTAAAACAGTGTATTGATTAGAAATTATTTTTATTATTCTAGCTTTCATTCAATCTCCCTAATAGTAATATAAAAGAATATAGCTTCCTTCTTCTTGTGTAAATGCACTACCTAATGCAGGTGAAGTATCAATCACAACTCCATATGATAAATTCGCTCTTTCTTCATCACTCATCGTACTAGTATCCATTGTACTTAAACGAACATCTGCACCAAGCGCTTCTAACTCAGCTTTCGCATCTTCAATTGGCATTCCTTTTAAGCTATGAGGAATAACAATACTTGGATAACTAGAATACACTAAGCGAATCTCTGTAGCTGATTCTGGATTGAATTCAGTGTTCGCAAGTAATAATTCTTGGCGAATAACCTGTCCAGCTGGTACATCTGCATTTTCTTCTGAAACCGTATAAACTCTCATATTCTTATATTGACTTAATTCAGCTTTCGCATCTTTTTGATTGTAACCAGTATAATCTTTAACACGTACTCCAATACCACTTGAAACCGTTACCTGAACACGTGATCCTTTTTCAACATTAGTACCTACAGCTGGATTCACTTCTACAATTTGTCCTTTAGGTGTATTTTCCGTTAGTTTATAAGTAACATTTGAAGTATCTAACATGAGATTATTCTCTATACAAATATCTTTTGCTTCAGTTATTGTTAGTCCCATTATGTCTGGTATTTCAAATCTTCTTGTAATTGGATCAAGAATTCCTGATAACGAAATCAACATATACCCTACTCCTATTGTTAGAATTAAGATAAGCGTAGTAATAATTTTAGGTAGAATTGATTTTCTTTGTTTAACAGGTGCTTTTTTCTTTCTAGTATCGGATGTCTTCTCATCTTCGAGTTGATTGAACATTACTGTCTTATTGTCATTCGCTTTTGATGTGAAGACTAATTTTTTATCGTTCGCATGAACTGGCAGTAAACATTGATTGATGTCATTTAACATTTCTAAACATGATTGATAGCGATATGACTTATTCTTCACAGTTGATTTTGTAATGATATTTTCAACTGATTGTGGTAATGAAGGGTTAAATTCTCTTACTGACGGAATTTCATTACGCATATGTTTAAGAGCTACTTGTACAGGAGCATCTGCTTGAAATGGTAATTCTCCCGTAAGTAATTCAAAGAAAACAATGCCTAAAGAATAGATATCACTTTGATTTGTTGCTGATTCTCCACGTGCTAATTCTGGTGCCAAATAATGTACTGATCCCATAACAGAATCTGATTGTGTTAATTGTAATGACCCTTGTGCCAAAGCAATACCAAAGTCTAACATTTTAATGGTTCCATCCGCCATAACAATCACGTTTTGTGATTTGATATCACGGTGGATGATTCCTTTGCGGTGAGCTTCGGCCGTAGCACTGATAAGTTGTTTCATAATATCAATGGCTTCTTCTTTGCAAAGTGCACCACGTTGATTAATCAATTGCTTAAGCGTCTTCCCTCTGATGTATTCCATAACAATAAAATGTTTACCATTTTCTTCGCCCACATCATATATATCTACAATATTAGGATGCGTTAATGCAGTTGAGGCACTTGCTTCACGTTGAAAACGCAATAAATTAACGGGGTCACTACTTAGTTCACCACGTAATATTTTAATTGCTACTTCACGATTAAGTATAATATCGACTGCTACATAAACATCAGCCATTCCACCCTGTCCAATGTGTTTGGTCAGTATATATCGATTCGCTATAGTTTCATTCATCGGTTGTCATTTGCCTCCAGTTCTATCAAAATAATTGTTACATTATCATACCCACCTACTTTTAAAGACTTATTTAATAGGTTTCTTACTTTTAAAGTTGTGCTTAATTCTTTACTCATCATTATTTTATAAATGACCTCATGTTCAACATAGCCATATAGACCATCACTACAAATTAAAAATGAGTTTATTTTCTCTGGGTGAGGGTCAATATCAATACGTACATTATCCCAAACACCCAAGGCATTTGTAATGACATTTTTCTTTGGATGAAACTCTGCTTCTTCTTTTGTTATTTCACCTGTTTTTAGTAAATCATTGACCAGAGTATGGTCTTTTGTGACTGGAACAAATCGTCCATCAGGATAGGCACAATAAACTCTACTGTCTCCAATATTGACGACATAACGTCCAATCTTACAAATTAATACCCCAACAAATGTTGTACCCATTCCTTTGTATACATTGGAAGTAGTTGATTTAGTAAAAATAATGTCATTGGCTTTTAATAAATGATATCGAATCCAACGAATTACATCTTCTTCATCTCGAAATCCTTTGTTTTCACTAAACATTTCTGAGAAGTAATCAATTGCAATCTTCGAAGCCACATCACCCGCACGGCCTCCACCAATACCATCGCAGACAATAGCAAAAACATCGCCTACCTCATTGGAGGCGATGACATAATTATCTTGATTTGTTTTTCTTACGAGTCCTTTATCTGTCACTCCATAATAACGCATCGAGAAATTATCCCCTTTCGTGTTTTGCTCTTAACTGTCCACATGCTGCATCAATATCATCACCATGTTTAGCACGTAAAGTTGCTTTGACTTTGTTCTTCATTAATGCATCATAGAAACGCAAAGCCGATTTTGAGTCACAAGTTTTATATCCATGTTCATCAACTTGATTATAAGGAATTAAGTTGACATAGGCATTACATCCACGAATTAAATTTGCTAAATCTCTTGCATCTTGATCACTGTCATTTACACCCTTTAATAATACATATTCAAAAGTTAATCGACGGTTATTCTCTTCACTATATTTTCTAAGTGCTCCCATTAATTGATTCAATGGATAAGCACGGTTAATTGGCATAAGTTGATTTCGTAATTCATCCGTTGGTGCATGCAAGGATATCGCAAGATTATATTGCACATGTTCTTTAGAGAATTTTTCAATCATTGGTACAATACCACAAGTACTAATTGTAATGTGTCTTGCCCCTAATGCTAATCCTTTATCATGATTGATTGTTCTACAAAAATTCATGACGTTATCATAATTATCAAAAGGCTCTCCTGTTCCCATGATCACCAAGTTTGATATTCTCTTTTCTTCTACATCCAACTCTTTTTGAACATACATAATTTGTGCAACAATTTCACCACTAGTTAAATCGCGTTGCTTCTTAAGTAAACCAGAAGCACAGAACTTACAGCCCATGTTGCAGCCTACTTGCGATGTAACACAAATACTCTCACCAAACTCATAATGCATTAATACTGTTTCAATTAAAGAACCATCTTGAAGTTTAAATAAATATTTTGCGGTTAAATCTTTCGCAACTTGTTTATCAACTAATTCAAGTGGATTAATACAATATTCAGCTGAAAGCTTTTCAATTGCTTCTTTACTCATATCCGTCATTTCATTAAAACTTGAAACACGTTTACGGTAAAGCCATTGAAAGCATTGATCAGCTCTAAATTTTTTCCATCCCCAGCCTAGAAATAGTGTCTCTAGCTCGGTATAACTATAATCATAAATTGTCTTCATTTTTTCACCACTGTACTATTCTACCACAAATTAACCTTTTTTTAACACCTTAGCCATATAGAAACCATCTTTTGTTGCATCCGTAGGAAAAATAGTTTTTTCACAAATTAATTCATATTCCTCATGATTTTTTAAGAATTTTTCTATTTGTTTCTCATTTTCTTTTTTATTGAGTGTACATGTACTATAAACTAAAACCCCTTGTTTCTTCAAGAGTGATTGTACAGAATCTAGGATATTGGCCTGAAGTTGTACAATTTCATCTATATTTTCAGGTTTTATTTTACTTTTAATCTCTGGTTTTCGACGAAGTACACCCAATCCAGAACAAGGAGCATCTACTAAAATCGCATCAAAAGATGCTTCTTCAAATCGTTGACTTAGGTTTAAAGCATCATCTTGAATGACCACAGTATTCGTGAATCCTAGTTTACTCATCGTATCTTCTACAAGTTTTGCTCGATGTTCATGTAACTCATTCGCAATGATTTCTCCTGTGTTGTTCATCATCATTGCGATTTGTGACGTCTTGGTACCTGGCGCACTACAACAATCCAATACACGCATTCCCTCTTTGACATCCATCATCTTTACTACTTGTTGACTGGATTCATCTTGGATTACAATTTTCCCTTCTTTAAATAGATCACTTTGCACAAGATTAAAATCAGCTACAAAGGCCAACTCATCTAGAAAGTGAACTCCTTCCATTTGTTCTACTTCTTCTTTATTACATTTATAAGTATTGAGTCTACCTACCACTTGCGCATCTAAATTATTACCCTGTGCTATCTTTTCCATTTGTTCTTGACCATAATGGGATTTCCATAAGTTAAGTAACCATTCTGGATGACTTGTCGCGACACCAATATCAGAAGATTCAAGTTTTCCTCGAACTTCTACTTTACGTAAAATTGCATTCACAAATCCTTTACTTGATTTAGCTGCACAATCTACTGCTTCATTAAGTATGGCATACGTGGGTACTTTATCCATAAAAAATAATTGATAGACACTCATATCTAAAAGAATCGCAATCTTTCGATCACATGGTGTACTTATTAAATCAACCCATTGATAACGACATAAACGATAATTACGCAATGTACCATATACAATTTGTGTTACAAATCCTTTATCTTTATCACTAATATTCTCTAAGGCTTTACGCATCATCAAATTAGCGTATTGTCCCTCTAGTATGATTTTACACAAACAATCATACGCAACTGATCTTGCATTCATTTGATTTCTCCTAATCTAATATCATTGGATTCACATCCACCTTAATTGTTGGACATCCCCCAATTGCACATTTCTCTCTTACAACACTACGCACACAATCTTTCATTTTTTCTAAATCTTTACCTTTAATTAATATACGATAACGATAGGTATCTTTAATTCTCAATAGTGTAGATGGACCCAATATTTTAAAATCACCTTTTAACTCATTATGAATCTCTTTGACTATTTTCTTAGCTTTGTCTTGATTCATATCTTGTACAAGAATTGATATCATATAGTTATAAGGTGGATATCCACCTGCATGTCTAAATTTCATTTCACAATTAAAGAATGAAACATAATCTTGTCTTAGTGCTGTTTGTATTGCATAATGCTCTTCATCAAAAACTTGAAGTACAACCTCACCTGCTAATTCACTACGGCCACTTCTTCCTGATGCTTGTACAATTAAATCAAACGTTGATTCAACACTACGATAATCACTACGATTTAATCCAGCATCGGCATTGAGCACACCAACAAGTGTAACTCGTGGATAATCCAATCCTTTCGCAATCATTTGGGTACCTACTAAAATATCAGCTTTGCCATCTTCGAACATTTGAAGCAAACGTTCATGACTATTCTTTTTAGATGTTGTATCCGCATCCATGCGCAAGATACGACTCTCTTTAAAACGTTGTTGAAGTTCCTCTTCTAATCGTTGGGTACCAAACCCAAATGTTGAAAATCCAGCTTTTGATTTACAAGTAGGACATTCATGAATATTTCGTATTACTTCACCACATGTATGACATTTTAGTGTTTTATCACTTGCATGATATGACATGGCCAACTCGCAATGAGGACACATTATTACTTCTTGACAACGATTGCAACGAAGCGTTGTACTATATCCCCTACGATTGAGTAATAAGATAACTTGTTCATGACGTTTTAATCTTTCTTCAATCTTTTCAACTAAAGTATTACTTAAAATATATGACTCTCCTTTTTTAATTGTGTTCTTTAAATTTACACAATGAATGGTGGGTAGAGTTTCATTTATACGTTGATTCATTTCCACAAGTTCATATACATTTCGAATCGCACGAGCATATGATTCTAGTGATGGTGTAGCACTTCCTAATATCACTTTACAACCAAATGTTGAAGCACGATGTATCGCTATATCGCGACAATGGTATTGAGGTGTATTATCTTGTTTATAAGAATGATCGTGTTCTTCATCGAGAATGATTAATCCTAAATCATAAAACGGCATAAAGACAGATGAACGTGTTCCAACTACAACATTGACAACTCCTTCTTTAACCAACTTAAACTGTTCATATTTTTCTTGAGGATTTAATCCTGAATGATAAATCGCTACATGACTTCCAAAACGACTTTTAACACGTGATACCATTTGGGGTGTTAAACTAATTTCTGGCACCAAAAATAAAACTTGTTTACCTTTTTCAACAACTTCTTCAGCAAGTTGAAGATATACTTCTGTCTTACCACTACCCGTTAATCCATGTAATAAAATTACACTTTTATCTGTTTCTTGAATTTGCTTCATCGCTTTTTCTTGGCATTCACTCAAATTCAATCGTTCTGATGTAACTATTTCATCATCAAATATAGCACTAACCTCTTTTTCAATGACTTCTAAAACACCTTTATCAATACAGTTTTTCGCATGAACACCATACTTAACTCTTAAATCAGTATATTTCAACTCGCCTTTCGTACATACATACTCATAAACTTCTGCTTGTTTTGGTGTTAACGATGCTTCAAAATCATTTGCATGTACCCACTTTTCCATTTTAATTTTATGATTACTACTTGTAGGTTTTACTTTGGATGGAAGCATTGTTTTAAAACAGCTAATTGTTGGAGATACAGTATCATATGCCATCCATTTTGCAAGATTAATTAATTCAGGTGTCAAATATGACTCTTCATCTAACACACTTAAAATAGGTTTGCATTCAAACCCCTTTTCTTCATTGATTTCCTCTAAAGAATTATATTTAGTAACAGATTCAACGAATCCGATGATTTCACGATGATTAAAATTAATAAGTACTCGAACTCCAGGGACAATAGAATCATTCTCTGTGACATAAGAATACGTTTTATCCAGTTGTAAAACCGGATGTTCAATCCAACATTCAATAAGATTCATAAGTGCCCTCCTGTTTCATCATTTTATCATAGTGCACCTCATTTGATAAGAAAAGACTTGAATAGAAGTATCTTATGTCATTATTTATACATAAAGAAAATTAAAAATAAGTAACATCTTTTCAGATATTACTTATTCGATATTTGATCAACAATTTGATAATACTCATCAACTACAAGAATATCATCAAAATAGAATCCATCATATACTTTGCCAAAAGCACCGACCGGTTGAACACGAGTACCTTTAAGAAATTCTTTTATATCATTTTCGCGTGAGCGTTCATATTGGTAAACACTACCACTTACTCCACTTACTTGATTACCTATAGTACTACAATTTTCCATAACAATATTATTTGAACCAATTCGATCATCAGGGGTTGAGGTTAATTCTATTTCATTTTCTGGTTTATCAATGAAGGTATTCGCATAACTCTTCTCTAGTTTATCTTGTGTATAAAACTCAACATAAATATAATCATCATCTTTTGGCTTGATTAATGCACATGAATTAAGTGAATTATTCATAACTTCTTCCGTCAAATAATAATCATCATGAAGAATAACAAAATCTTGTACAACTTCATTCACATTTTCATTAAGATGATTAAATGAATATAACTTCTTTTTATTCTTTGTATACTCATTTGTTATTTCATAATGATCCTCAGTGGAATAAATAAGATCCATCAACACATCACCAGTTTCTTTGTCGACAAAACTAAATGCAATATCACCTTTTTTATAGACACCCTCATCTGCTTGAATAACTTCTGGTACAGTCATTTTAAACGATGCATCTTTCAGTACTTTTACACCAAACTCTTGATTATATATCGTGAAATAATACTCAGTACCTTCTGTTGTATCTAAACGATTAATTTTTCGGTTTGCTACATTATTCTTAGTTTCTGTGCTTGAACATGAGACCAACATCGAGCTAAGCAAAACAACACACATTGCACCTAACACAAAATTCTTACTTAACTTTTTTACATTAGTATTTAAAAGGCCTACAATTCTTTCCTTAACCACAAACTTATTTGAGTTGAAGTTTGTGGTCAATAACATATTCATATTTTTATTTTGATTCTTGAGCACATCTAAAATTGTAAATCCATATTCTTTACGATATTCTAGTGACTTTTCTTTAAGAATCATTTCATCACAAGATAGTTCAATATCTTTATCTGCTTCTTTATAAAGTAAATAAACAAAGGGATTAAACCAGTATAATGATTTTATAAACATGAGAATCCATTTGAACACAACATCTTTGCGTTTATAATGCATTAATTCATGCATACATATCATTTCAACTTGTTCTTCACTTAATTCTAAATTTGGTAGTACAACAAAGGGTTTAAAAACTCCCACAAGCATAGGAGAACTTAAGTTCTCTACAATATAAATTGGAATATCCTTATGAATACCCATGGATTTTTGTAATGTATTAAACAGATTCACTAAAGCACGACTTGGCTTTTTACTCTTTCTCTTCAAGATATTTAAGTCACGGAAATACTTGATAACTTGTGTAAGAATTAGTAAACATGAAACTGTTAAACTTAGTCCTAATCCTATCGCTACATAGCTAATTTCTAACCCAGATTTAGCTAATACATCTGTCTTATCATAAGTATTTAAGATTTCATACTTCATAGATACTTCTGGAGCTATTTTTACTTCTTCAAATTCTACAGGATTGCTTACATGGATAACAGGCATGCTAGGCTCTTCTATTTGAAAAGATGTTGGTAATGAAATATTGAAAGGAAGTATCAAACGTATTGCGATCAAGTACCACAATAAATAACGAATTTTGTATCCATATTTATTTTTGGTTATTTTCTTAATAACACTTAAAACTACAATACAAAATGACATTGTAATCATAACTTCCAAAATCATCTTTACCATATTTTCCATAAAGTACTCCTATTTTTCTATTCTAAAATCCATTTTTTCAATAAATTCAACTCTGTTTGGATCGTCTTGAGGAAGTGTTAAATATCCAATCTGATATTCCCCTACATCCTGAATATGCTTATATTGTTCAGGAAGATCAAATTTAGTAACGATGAAGTCTCCTCCATAATTTTCAATTTCATTATCTAACAGAAAGAAAACTAAATCACCTTCATGTGCTAGGGTAAAGATGTTCGTTGGATCACCTATTTCCATGATATCAACAAGTGTGTATGTTGCATCATTTGTTACAGTGAATCTAACCTCATTGAATATGTACTCTTCTCTATTATCATAATGTTGCACTTTTAAATGATCACTTAAAACTTCTGTTGTGTATTTCTCTTTTGTACATCCACTTAGAAAGATAACGGCTACAAACAAAATAAAAGCTGTTTTTATAAATTTCATATTGTATTTTCTCCACTTATTTTATCTTGAACTATTTTCCTGCTTTTCTGAGAATTTCTTCCAACTCATCAATATCAGATTTACTAAGTTTTGTTGAGTCAATTAACGATGTCACTAAACTTTTCATTGAATTGTTATGTACTTTATCCATAAACCATTCTGTTTCTTTTGATTTATACTCTTCTTCTTTGACATTTGGCTCATATAGTTTGATTCTGCCATCTTTTTCAAGCGTTACGAATCCTCTTTCAAGAAGTCGAGCAAGTAGTGCTTGTATTGTCGACATCGTCCAATTATTTTGTTTACAATATTCCCCTATCTCACTTGTCTTAAGTGGTCGGTTTTCTCGCCATAATACATTCATGATTTCTAGTTCTGCTTCTGGTAATTTTTTCATTTTATTCACCCCCGTGATTTACATTTGTCAATATTATCATAGCATTATCTCTACGGTTGTCAATAAATAAAAAGACAAACTGTTTAAGTCTGTCTAATTTATATATTAATAAGATTCTGGATGATAAAACATAGATAGAAATGCAACCAGCAATAACAACGAACAAATCAAAATCGAGTATTGCCCCATTGATTGTATAAATACATTTCCTAATACTGCACCCATTACAAAGAAGAAAATAATAAGTAAGTACAATAATCCTTTTTTCAAATCTTCTTTGTCCTTTGTGTAGATATAATCACTTAATAAGGAAGTAGCACTTCGCAAGTTACCAACACACATTGTCGTTGATGCACCTAATCCATGGATTTTCTTAAAACTTTCAATTTGGATACCACAGCTTAGCGATATCAAACTATTGACGAGTAAATTCATAGATTGCGGTAGAAATGCAACTGAAAATAAAACAATTGCTTCAATGAGAATCGTGAATTGACGCCAATGAAACTTTTTATAGCTTTGAAATGAACGACGGATACAGGTTGCAAGAAATACACCTATCATAAAACAAACAATTGGCACTAAATACTTGATACAAGCATCCCAATGTCCTTCAAAGATATTTAAACCAAGAAGTAATAAGTTTCCTGTTTGAGCATTCGCAAATACTTTACCTCTAAAGAGATAAGAGTAAGCATCCATAAAACCTCCACTGATAGCCAATAGAAGTCCAAGTCTTACTGAATCTGATATTTGCCGAGTCTGTTTCATGAAACACCTAGATTAGAATTCTGAATATTCTGTAATAATTTTATCCATCGCAACATCGTGTGTTGAACAAATAAAATTTTCTACTTGTTGCATTGCATAAGCAATACCTACATGTTCACATGAAACTTTATCCAATACTGAATCATAATATCCTTTACCATAACCAATACGATGTTTTAGTGCATCAAAAGCTACCATTGGTACAATCATGTATTCAATTGTGCTTAAATCAATTGCATCATCACTAATTGGTTCAAGAAGCCCAAATACACCATCCGCAAGATCATCAAATGATTTAATTTCGACAAATATTAATGATTTCTTTACCACTTTAGGTACAACAATTGTTTTGCCTGCTTGTAGGAAGTCTTGAATAAGTGCATGCGTTTCAACTTCGTCACCTTTACTTACATAAATACCAATGACTTGTTTATCTTGACATGCATTCTTAATTTCTTTAGCGATGATTTCGCTTTTTTCTTTTCTATCTTCACCAGATAGTTCACTACGTTTTTTTAGAGCTATTTCTCTAAGAGTATGTTTCTCCATATGTTGTCCCTCACTTGTATCTATTATAGCACAAGAAAAGGTTCAATCTTTATCCGATTGAACCTTCCATATCTATTTTTAATAATTGATTTAATTCTACTGCATATTCCATTGGTAATTCTCTTGTGAATGGTTCTAAGAATCCCATAACAATCATCTCCGTTGCCTGTGATTTTGTTAAACCACGTGACATCAAATAAAATAATTGTTCCTCAGATATCTTAGATACTGTTGCTTCATGTTCTAAAGTACTTGTACGATTATTACTTACATTCGTTGGTATTGTATCACTTGTTGAAATCTTATCTAAGATCAATGTATCACACTCTACCTTTGATTTTGCATAAGCCGCTTTAGGACCATGTGAAACTAATCCACGATAGTTAACTGCTCCCCCACGTCTTGCGACTGATTTAGAAATAATTGTACTTGATGTATGTGGTGCTAAGTGAATCATTTTAGCTCCAGCATCTTGAATTTGATTTTCACTTGCAACCGCAATTGATATTGTCATACCACGTGCATATTCTCCATTTAGAATACATGCAGGATATTTCATTGTAATACGTGAACCAATGTTTCCATCAATCCATTCCATTGCACCATGTGCTTCTACTTTCGCACGTTTAGTTACTAGATTTAAAATATTGCTAGACCAGTTTTGAACTGTTGAATAGCGACATTTTGCACCTTCTTCAACAAAGATTTCTACCACTGCAGCATGCAATGAATCTTTAGAATAACTTGGTGCTGTACAACCTTCAACATAATGAAGATCTGCTCCTTTATCAACAACAATACATGTTCTTTCAAATTGACCCATACGTTCTGAATTAATTCTAAAATAAGATTGTAATGGTTTATCAAGGACAACTCCTGGTGGTACATAGATAAATGATCCACCTGACCATACTGCAGAATTGAGTGCTGCAAATTTATTGTCTGCATAAGATACAATTGTACCAAAATATTTTTTTAATAATTCTGGATATTGTTTCAATGCAGAATCTGTATCCAAGAAGATAACACCTTTATCTTCCACTTCTTTTAACATATTGTGATATACAACTTCTGATTCATATTGTGTTGATACACCAGCTAAAAACTTTTGTTCAGCTTCAGGAATACCCAAGCGATCAAAGGTGTTTTTTATAGTTTCTGGTACTTCATCCCAGTTATTTTCTTTCTCATCACTTGGACGAATATAATATGTATAGTCATCAAAGTTCAACTCTTCAAGACTTGGTCCCCATGATGGCATTGGCATTTTTTCAAAAAGATGAAATGCTTTCAAACGATATTCCAACATCCAATCTGGTTCATTTTTTATCTTCGATATTTCACGAACCGTATCTTCTGTTAAACCGATTTTCGTTCTAAAAATACTTACATCTTCATCACTAAAGCCATACTTATACTCATCCTGTGTTTTTAGTACGTCTTCATGGCTCATTTAAACTTTCTCTCTTTCATCAATCATTTGGCGAATTGCCTTCCAACCAATTGTTGCGCATTTTATTCGATTCGCTTGTTTAGAAACACCTTTAAGAGCAATTGCTTCTTGTAGTATTTCAGGATCATATTCTTTTTCATCAATCATTGCATAATATTGATCAATAATATGAATTGCTTCCTCAACTGATTTTCCAACAAGTAATTCTGTCATCATCGATGTTGATGCAGTCGCAATCGTACAAGCTACACCATCAAAACAAATATCTTGGATGATATCTTTTTCAATCTTTGATTGGACAGTAATGTCATCAATGCATGAATCCGATGCCATATGCACCGAGGCATAGGTAGCATCTTCTTTTAATGCATGGTGACGTGGATATTGATAGTGATCCATAATCAGTTCTCTTAGAACTTGTGGATCATCAAGTAAACTTGACATAGTGACCTCCTTAGAAAAAGATACCTACACAGTTTTCTACTGTTATCTCTTTACATGCTTCTATAAATTGATCAACTTCTTCTTTTGTATTATAGAAATACAATGAACAACGAATTGTTTCAGAAGCCTCAATTAGTTCTATTAATATTTTTGCACAATGATTACCTGAACGTACTGCGATACCTTTTGAGTTCAAATAACTTGCAGCGTCTTGTGCAAACACGCCTTTTACATTGAATGTAAGAATACCTGTTGATGCATTTGGATTATAGAATGTGATGTTATCTAATTCTTGTAGTCGCTTTGATGCATAAACACGTAATTCATGTTCGTAGCGATATACATTCTCCATACCTAAGGTTTGAAGATATTCTACCGCAGCTTTTAAACCTAGTACTGCTTCAATTGCTGGTGTTCCAGCTTCAAATTTATAAGGAGCATCTTTTAATAAGATATTTCCACATATATCAAAGCGAGCATTACTACCTCCACCTAGCATAAATGGATCCATTTGTTGAAGTAAATCAAAACGTCCGTAAAGAACACCTACTCCTGTAGGTCCACACATTTTATGAGCACTAAATCCTAAGAAATCAACACCTGAATCTTTAACATCAATTGGAACATGAGGAACAGATTGTGCTCCATCACAAACAACTAATGCACCATATTCATGTGCAATCTTAACTATTTCTTTCATGGGTTGAATATATCCCATAACATTTGATACTTCAGCCATCGCTACAATCTTTACTTTGTCATGCATTGCACCCTTAAAAGCTTCAATTGTCATTTCACCTTCAGTTGATAAAGGTATATATTCAATTACTGCACCTACTTCTTCACATACCTTGAACCAAGGTAAAATATTAGAAGCATGTTCAGCTTCAGTTGAAAGAATAACATCACCCTTCTTTAGAAACTTACGGCCATAACCATACGCAACTAAATTAAGTGACATACTAGCACCTGATGTGAATACTACTTCTCTTGCATCGCAATTAATGAATTTCGCAACACTTTCTCTAGCATCCTCATAGTCTTTAGATACTTGATATGATAAATCATAATCCCCACGATGAACATTCGATGTTTCATGAGTATAGTATCTTGTAACTGCATCAATCACGCATTGTGGTTTAAATGTAGTTGCAGCATTATCTAAATAGGCAACCTTACTATTTTGAATCATTGGAAAGTCTGCTCTGATTTTATTTATATCGAACATGACTCGACCACCTTACTTTCTATTTCTCTTCTTAATACAGTTTGTAATTCTTCATTTTCTATAAAATCCGCAATTGGCATTAAATATCCAATTGTAATTAAACTTAATACTTGTTTTTGTGTTAATCCTCTTGATTGTAAATACACCATTTGGTTCTCATCAATTTGACCAACACTTGTAGCATGACTTGCTTCTACATCATTTTCATCAATTAATAACTTTGGAATAATGGTAGCCTTTTGTTTGTCATCAAATGTTAATGCACGTGAGGTTTGATGTGACTTAGAACCGTAGGCACCCTTGTGGATTTTACCAGTTGCTTCCATCTTATAGTCGCCACCCTCAAGTACAACACTATAGTTTTCCATATTACCTGTTGTATGCGGCGCAAGTGATTGACATAGTATTGAAGTGTTTTTCTTATTTTTACACAAGGTAGCACTTTTAATCATCGCTGTAGCACCATCATCTACAAGTGAAACAATTGAATTACGTTGAATATCTGCTGTATTACATTCGCCATAAGCTAGATTTAAATAACTATTTTTATTGACTACATAGTTTTCATCAAACTCTACAGGAGATGTTGTATTGTTCCATATTAATAAAGAACATCCAGCATTCTCCAACACTGTCATCTTTATTCCTAGTTTTGAAGCTTTTTTTATATTTACAAAAACACTTGAAATCCCATCGCATGTTAAATCCAATGTTAATGGGTCCAATGTGTCAATAATCCACTCTTGATAACCATCAGGAATAATTTCATTATTTCTTCCACCAACATCAATTAATTTCATACCTGTTTACCTTTTGAAGATGCAGCGCATGATCCTAATGATAGAGGTGCTAATTTCTTTTCTTCCAATACAGGTTGAATATCAAATTCTTTGTATAACCATTCATATCCTTCTGTATCTATCTTCGTAACAAGTTCTTCATTTCCTTCAAGAACAATCTTACCATCTATTAAAACATGAGCATGCGTAGGTTGTAAGAGTTGATAGAATCTTTCATAGTGAGATACTGCTAGAACACCACAGCCAATCTCTTTTTGAAGTTCTACAACGCTACTTGCAACAATCTTTAATGCATCGACATCAAGACCACTGTCAATTTCATCCAACATTGCCATGCTTGGTTTTAGTAATTTCATTTGAACAATTTCATTACGTTTCTTTTCACCACCAGAGAATCCTTCATTTAAGAAACGATGAGCCAAATCAGGTTTCATTTCTAAATCCTTAATCGTTTTTTCCATCTCTTTAATAAAAGAGAATAGTGGGATTGGTGTTTCACGACGAGCATTGATAGCCGCTCTTAAAAAATCACTATTGGTAACCCCTGGTACTTCTTGTGGATATTGCATTGCTAAAAAAAGACCAGCACGGCTTCTTTCATCAACACTCATTGATAAAACATCTTTTCCATCTAAAGTAATACTACCACTTGTTACAATATATTTTGGATGCCCCATAATTGCGGACAACAAGGTACTTTTACCGTTTCCATTTGGTCCCATTAGAGCATGGATCTCGTTTGATTTTATAACTAGAGATACCCCTTTAAGGATCTCCTTATCTTCAATACTTACATGAAGATCTGAAATAATTAGTTCTGACATATATACTTAAACCTCCTCAAAGATTATAGCATATTATGTCTTTTTTGAGAAAATAACGCACTTTTTTCTTATGCATTTTTTGTTCACATAAAGTTCAGATGCCAAAATTGCATAAGAAATTGCAAAAAAAGTAGAAATACCCTATAATTAGTAAGCGTTTCAAAGGAGGAAAGACATGAAAGACATGTTCAAAAAATACGGAGTTGTAATTCTAATCAGTGTATTCTTTGTAGGAATTATTGCTTACTTCGGTTATGATCAAACAAAAAACATAGTACAAGGTAAAAAAGCGAATGGTGAAGATGTAATGTTCACAATTAACAATGAGGATGTAACTGCAAATGAATTCTATGACATCTTATATAAAGATTTAGGAATTCAAACTGCTTATACACAATTCGAAAAAGCAGTAGTTAACGAAAGTGTTGAAGTTACAGATGAAATGAAAGCAACTGCAGATGAATATGCTGCAAACATTGTAAGTAGTTTCCAATCTCAATATGGAACAACATACGAACAAGAATTAGTTAAAATCTTAAAGACACTCGGATATGATGAAGCAAGTGATTTAAATGCTTATATGCTTGATGGTCTTAAAAAGAACTCATTAATTGAAAATTATGTATTAACAAATAAAGACACAGTGTATACACCTTATGCTGAAGCAAAACAACCACGTGTTGTTAGCCACATCTTAGTGAAGATGGCAGATCCTGCTAATCCAACTGATGAAGAAAAAGCAAAGATGGATGCAGTAAACGCTGCACTAGCTGAAGGTAAAACATTTGCAGAAGTTGCTACTGAGTATTCAGATGATACAGGAAGCGCAGTTCAAGGTGGTAGCTTAGGTTTTATGGATGCTGATACTCAATTCGTTCCAACATTCTTAGCAGCTGCATTAGCTCTTGAAGCTGGTCAACAAAGCGAATGGATTCAATCAGATTATGGATATCACTTAATTGTATGTGATGCTACAGATTTTGAAACATTAACTACATACCCTGATTTCTATACTCAATTAACAACATTTACACCTGAAATTCAACCTATGGCTGTTTGGGCTAGTGCTCAAGCATTAGGTTTAGATTTCAAAGAAAATGAAGAATTCAAAACAGCATTATTGAATTACATGGGAATTACTGAATAGGAGGAGTCAATATGAAAAAATTACTATTAAGTCTATGCGCCTTACTCCTATTAACAGGATGTAGTGATGCATATGGAAAGTTAACTGATGGAGATACTGTCATCTTCTCTGTTGGAGAAACAAACATCACAAAAAATGATATCTATCAAACAATGAAAGCTCAAGCATCAGGATATGCTGCATTATCAGAAGCTACACGCGTTATTCTTGAAAATGAAGTACCTGTAACTGCTGAAATTGAAGCAGAAGCTCAAGCTAGTTTAGAAACATACCAAGCTACTCTACAAGATTCATTCTTAACAACAATTCAAAGTTATGGTTATGCTGATGAACAAGATTTCTATACAAATTCATTATTAGTTAATGCACAATTAACTGAACTTACTAAGAAATATGTTACAGATAACTTTGATACGCTTGTAAAAACATATGATCCAAAAGAAGCTATCGTATTAACATTCGCTACTGAAGAAGATGCATTAGCTGCTAAAGCTGATTTAGAGAGTGGTATTGATGGTTTAACTGTAGGAAGTACTTATAACTCATCATCTGCAGGAGCTGAAAGAATCATCACTACATCTACTGAGTTAGATACTAGTGTAAAATCATTCATTCAAAACGCAACTGAAAATACAATCTCTGATGTTATCATCGGAGCTGACAATGAAACATATTCAATTGTTCAAATCACTGAAGTTGATCCAAACAATATGAAAGATGCAGTAATTACAGTATTAACAAATCTTGATACTACAGGAGCTGATAGTGATTTATATTACTTCAAGAAATATGGTTTCAAGATTCATGACAAAGATTTGTTTGATAACGTAGAAACAAATTACCCAACTTACATTTTTGATTAGGTGCTAAAAGCACCTTTTCTTTTGGTGTAGTAAACCGTATAATGATATACATAAGGAGAAAAACGATGACAAAATCAAAAGTATATTTCACAGATTTTAAGGCAAACATTGGTGATAGTCACCTAAAAAAACTCGCTCGTCTAGTAAAACAAGCTGGTATTGAAACAATTGATATGCAAGATAAGTATGTTGCTATCAAAATTCACTTTGGAGAACCAGGTAATTTAGCATTCCTTCGCCCAAACTATGCAAAGACAATCGTTGACATCATTAAGGATCAAGGTGGTAAACCCTATCTTACCGATTGTAATACGCTTTATGTTGGAGGAAGAAAGAATGCATTAGATCACATAGATAGTGCTTATACAAATGGATACAGTCCATTTAGTACTGGATGTCATATTATAATTGGTGATGGATTAAAAGGCACAGATGAATCGATTATTCCAATCAACCAAGAATATGTAAAAGAAGCAAAAATTGGTCGTGCAGTTATGGATAGTGATATCTTCATTTCCCTTAACCATTTCAAAGGTCATGAATCTACTGGATTTGGTGGAGCACTAAAGAATATTGGTATGGGGTGTGGATCTCGTGCCGGTAAGTTTGAAATGCACAGTAGTGGAAAACCTGTTGTTGATGAAGAATTATGTAAATCGTGCGGTACATGTATTAAACAATGTGCACATGATGCCCTTCACTTCAACGAAAATAAAAAAGCTCATATTGATGTAGATAAATGTGCAGGATGTGGACGTTGTATTGGTTCATGTGGATTTGATGCAATTAGTACAATCGATTGGGAAGCTAATGATATCTTGAATAAAAAAATCGCAGAATACTCCCTTGCAGTTGTTGAAAAAAAACCTTGTTTCCATATTAGTATCGTTTGTGATGTATCTCCAAACTGTGATTGCCACTCTGAAAATGATATTCCTATCATTGCAGACGTTGGCATGTTCGCATCATTTGATCCAGTTGCTCTTGATCAAGCTTGTGCTGATGCATGCTTGAAATCACCAGTAATCCAAGGAAGCATTCTTTCCCATCAAGACCACCATCACCATGACCCATTCAAAGATACTCACCCTGATACAAACTGGGAAGTATGTGTAGAACATGCTGAAAAGATTGGTCTTGGAACAAGAGAATACGAATTGGTTATAGTTAAATAAGGAGACAAGTATGTGTATATTTTGTAAAATTATTAACGGAGAATTACCCTGTTCAAAGGTATATGAAGATGAACATGTCATCGCAATACTGGATATAGCGCAAGTAACTTATGGTCATACTCTAGTTATTCCTAAGAAACATTGCAATGATATCTTAGATGCAGATGAAGAAACAATGATTCATATCGCAAAAGTATTACCTATGTTAAGTAATAAAATTGTAAAGAATTGTAAAGCCGAAGGAAGCCATATCATTAGTAATCAAGGTACTATCTCAGGTCAAACAGTCGATCACCTACATTTCCACATCATCCCTCGCTATCGTGAAGATGATGCCATTGTAGTTCAATTTAACGAAACAGAAAAACCTGATTTTAGTGAAGTACTTAAAACAATCAACGGTTAATTACAAAGGGTTTGTCAAATGACAAACCCTTTTATATTACTCAATATTAATTAACTTTCCATCCTGTAAGAAAAGTCGGTAATCAGATAGTTTTGATACTTCATTACTGTGTGTTACCACAATTACAGTCTTTCCAAATTTCTCAGTTAACATTTTAAAGATACTTATAATTTCTTGTTCAGTAGCACTATCTAAATTCCCTGTAGGTTCATCTGCGAAAATCAAATCAACATTTGAAGCTAAAGCACGTGCAATCGCAATACGTTGCTGTTCACCACCTGATATGTGAGTTACTAAACGATCAGCTTTTGATTTTGTTATCCCGAACTTTTCCAATAACGCATACCCTACTTCTTTTTGATTTTTAGGTACTTCATTATCCGTTTCAGCCATTGCTAGTTCTATATTCTCAATTCCTGTTAAATATTGAACTAGGTTATAAGCTTGAAAAACTACTCCTATTTTATTTCTACGAAAATGATACAATCCTATTTTATTTAAATCTTCTCCTTGAAATGTAATCGTACCACTCTCTTGCGAATCTAACCCTGCCAGGATACTCAATAATGTAGTCTTGCCACTACCAGATGGCCCAAGAATTGTATAAAACTTACCTTCTTCAAATTCATAGCTAAGGTTAGTTAATATTTCTCTACGATATCCACCGTCTTCATATCCATAGTTGATATTTTCAATTTTTAGTATTGTATTCATCTTTTCCTCCTAAGAAAGCATGATGCGCTTTGGACTAAGTTTCATAATCATATAAGTTGGTACCAAGATACTTATAAAGACAACACCAATACCAAATATATAGATTTCTAGAATGAGTAATGTATTGATTCTTACCTCATATTTACTTATTACATCTTCTTGTGTTAATTCTGTAAAGTAATCTTTAAAACCCAGCCAATTAGGCACAAAGTCTGTATTGATTTCATCTACTTGATTCATACTCATTTGATTTTCCAATACTTGATCCCCTACTTTATTTGCGATCAAACTTCCTGTACCCACAGCACAAGTAAAGGAAACAAGTAAGATGATCAACAGTTCTATAAAAAATTGAGCAACTATCTTAATACGACTAACTCCTAATGATAATAAAACCCCTACTTCAAATTCTCTAGATTTTAATGTTAATGCTGTAATTAATGTAATAATAAAAATTGAAGTAATAGAAATAATAATTAGGATTACTTCTGCGAAATATGTTAAATTGTTTAATGGTTTAGAAAATAAATTAAATTGTTCATTGTTTGCATCGAGATAAATAAATTGTGTATTCAATGATTGATAATCTTCCATAAAACCTTCTACGTCCAGTGGATCATTCAGTAAAAATATTGCCTTACTTGTTTCATACATAACATCAATATCAACTTTTATAGAATCAGGGAAACGAGGTAAAATATTCGCAACATAATCTATTTCATACATTTTATAATTTTCTTCAATCACAGTCGAAATTGGAACATATGCACGATTTAATGGAGATTCATTGCCTCCCACTACTTGAAAGCGTGGATCATTTTTATCAACTTCTTCAATTGTTGTATAAAACCCGATTATTTCATAAACTTGATCTAAATCTTCTCTTGCGTATCCTTTTGATTCAAGTTCACTTAAGTATTGTTCGGTTCCGATTCGTAATGTGATTGAATCTCCAATTGATAATCCATTGAAATCTGCAACATCCTTTGAAATAACCGCAACATGATTAGCATTATCGATATCGTCTTGAGTATAAAAATTACCTTCAATCAGTGTACAAGTACCATCATTGAACTCAATCATATTGGGAGATAAATTACCTACAAGACTAAAGTTCGCAAGCTTATACTCAAATTTCTTACCTTCACTTGTTACTTCTACTTGTGGTGGATTTATATCCTCATTACCCATCGGCATACTGTTAAAATCAACTGTATAGACTTGAATAACATTTAAATAATTCATTGCCTTAACTCGTTCATCTTGACTCATAAGTTCTACATGTTTTGGAGTTACATTGGGGCTATTGTTGTTAGCTTCCTCTATTTCTTCTTGTGATTCTAAATGAGAAACATATTCTGAAAACTCTTCATAGTCCGTTTTTAAATTTACTATCGCTTTCATTGATTTTCTAGTTAACAACTTTGTATTGTTTGCAGCTTGTGTTATTCCTAGTCCAATAAGCACAAGATTACCAATAACAAAAAATGTTAATCCAAGCAATATAGATTTTGATAATTTTCTTTTAACATATAACCAAGCTCTTCTTAAGTAATTCATGTTGCTCCTTCCTGGTAATCGGTCTACCTTTGTAGATTTATCTTAATTCTTTTATCTACATTTGTCAATGTTGGACACAAAAAAAAGATTCATCACATGAATGAACCTTACTTTCTATACAATATAATCTTCTCCTGTAATACTACAATTTGGGTTTGTAATACATACCCTTTTAGCAAACTCTGGTGATATTTCCTGTTCAAGGATTTCGTAAATATCATCCAAACGATTTACACGCATACCAATGTATCCATGTGCATCACTTGCGATAACATCACAATACCCTTCTCTTACCATACGCCATGCAACATCTTGTACGTATGCAGCTTCACCATTTTTCACTAAACTTGTACGATTCACTTGAAAGTAACAACCCATTTCTCTCCATCTTTGTAGTGTAGAGAAATCTTTTTGTACACTCTCATATCGTTCAGGATGTGCAACAATTACTCGATATCCTTCATCCAATAAAAGTTGTAGATAATACTCTTCGCTATGGCTTGTTTTACCTCCGTAATACCAAGGTAATTCCACAAGAACTCTATTGGTATGATTAAGTGTAACCACTTTGTGTTCCTTAATCCATTCAATCGAATCATCGGTTGCTTGAAATTCCGATCCCAAATATAATTCAATTGGATAATTACATTCTTTAACTTTAGCTTTTAAAATCTCAAAATTCTTACTTAAATAAGATAATGTATTTCGTTGATAGCGATGACCTGGTATGGAATGAGGTGTACATAGAATTGCAGTCATTCCATGTTGAATCGCTACCTCAATCATTTGTAATGCATCTTCCATACATTGAGCACCATCATCTACACCAAATACGACATGACAATGTGTATCAATCATTTTTCGGTTTATAGAACGAACGATTCTCCATCGCGAAGATACGTTGCGTAAATTCTCCTGGTGTGATAGATTCTAAAGCTGATTCTAAAGTATTTAAGCGTGCATCGAGATTATCTATGAAACTAAGAACTTCTGCCTCTTGTACTAAAGGTACAACAGGTGATCCATATTCTAATTGACCATGGTGAGAAAGAATACAATGACGTAATAAGATGGCTTCTTCTGTTTCACCTAAATTTAGCTCATTCGCTATTTGCATCAAGCGACCATGTAATATAGAAATGTGTCCAGTAAGTTTACCTTCTAGAGTGTATTCTGTTGTTATTGGACCTGATAATTCAATCATCTTACCTAAATCATGTGCTAATACTCCAGAAACTAATAAATCACGATTAAGTTGAGGATATAATTCACACAATGCATTTGCTAGTTTTACCATACCCACAACATGTGTAGCTAATCCACCTAAGAAACTATGATGATTTTTACTTGCCGCTGGGTATTCATAAAATCCTTCACCAACCATATCAAACAAACCTGCAATTAAAGCTTTGTAATTTGGATTTTGTATGGATTCAATCGTCGTCGTAATAACTTCTTTTAAATCATTTTTACTTACCTTTGAAGCAATAATATAATTACTTAAATCAATTTCATCCTGATTGATTGGTTCAATCTTATGAATACGTAATTGTAGTGCATTGTTATACTTCAATACTTCACATGATACTTTTTGAACTTGTCCAAGCGCAATAACTGCTTCTTGTTCAGGTTTAATATCCCACATCTTCCCATCAATTGTTCCTGTTTTATCTTGTAGAACAATCGATGCATAAGGAGCACCTTTTTGTGTAATTCCTTTTGTAATATTCTTGACAAGCAAAGGTAGTTCTAAACTATCTTTATCTTGAAATTCATTTATAAATTTAATATTCATCTTTCCACTCCATTTCATCTAAGATGACATAGATATCTTCCATATCAAATCCCATTGCTGCACAATAGCGGAACACTGTATTTCTTAGTTTTGGCCCACTGTATTTCTTTTCATAACGTTTCTTTGCTTTCATCGCAACTTTTCTAAGACTATCAATTTCTGTCTTTTCATCTTCTACGAAATTCATTGAATTCATTACTTGATAAATAATGTTTTCACTGAATCCCTGTACAATTAATTTTTGTCTAAGAATCTTTTTCTTCATTTTTACTGATTTTTCTTTAATTGAAGGTTTCACTTTTTCAGCCCATTTAATTGCATTGGATAGTTCGGTATCATCTTCTTCAGTTAATACTTCTTCAATCATTTCTACCGCAATCCCTTTTTTCTTCAAATTACGAAGAATTTTGTTTTCGCCTGTTAATGTTAGCTTCATTGAATATACTGCATTCTTTGTATATTTTAAATCATCAATAAATCCATGTTCTTCTAACTTCTCTACAATACGATTAATAATATCTATTTCACATTTTGTATTTTGTGTTAACCAATCATAGATTTCTTTTCTTGTTCTATCTTTTACCGCAATCTTTCTAAGGCATGATTGATAGGCTTTAACACCTTCTTCTTCTCTTTGAAGACCTTCAATTTCTTCTTGAGACAGTTTAAACCCTTTACGGTATCCACTGTTAAAGTAGCGTTCCAAAGAGACTAGAACTTTAATACTTTCTGAGCTTGGTGAATCCAAGTAGATTTGTATATAATCATTCTTCGGTCTAATTTGTTCAATAACATACATTTGACTATGATTCGCTATTGCTGATTCATAGACATGTAATATTTTACGATAGAATTCTTGTGAATCATATGGTTTTGATTTTTGTATAGCATTTGCTCTCATTTTTTTCTTATGATCATCACTCGCTTCTAAGAATTCTTTAATCTTTTCTGCAAGTTCTTGTGGGGTTTTAAAATAGTATCCCGTTTCATCTTCAACTACTAACTCTTCTAGTACATTATCAGGACGTGCAAATAGTGGTAATCCACTTGCTAATGCTTCCACATAAGTCATACCTTGCGTCTCAGTTATGGACGCAGAAACAAAACAATTACTCGCATGATAAAAACTTGGTATCTCACTCGCTGGTTTTTTTCCAGCAAATTTAACTGTATCTTCTAAATCTAATTCTTTTACTTGATTACGTAATATTTCATCATCAGGACCTGCACCTACAATAAGTAGTTTACATGGTAATCCCATTTGTTTTACATAATGGAATCCCTCAATAACAAAATCAATACTCTTCTCTTGTGCTACTCGTCCAACAAATGTAATTAATGTTTCATTCTCTTTTACTTGATATGTTTGACGAATTTCTTTTATTTTTTCTACTGAAGTACGTTTTGGATTAAAACGATCTAAATCTAATCCTGTAGGTACAACATAGATTGTTTTCTTAATACCATAACCCAATAACATTTCTTTTGTTTTTTGGCTTGGAGCAATCATCTCTGTACTCGAGTCACCATACATACGGCTTAAACTAGCAACTGCCTTCTTCGCAATCTTATCAACAGTATCTGAATTAATAATATTCACGTAATGTGTGTAATCTTCATACGTTGTATGATATGTGCTCACAAGTGGTAATCCTTGAAGTTTAGCTACGATACGCGCAAAAATACCCACACTAAATTCTGTATGCGCATGAATTAAATCAAGATCTATTTCTTTTATTTGATTGTATGCAGAAATATGGATAGGACTCGTAAGTACATAGCCATATAGTCTTTTTAATTCAATCCCTGATAAACGAAGAACAAATGGATCATCTTCTCCAATATCACTTTCTGGTTTAGTTGTAATGACATATACAGTATGTCCATTCTTTACTAACTGTTCACGTAAAATATGAACACTTGATGCCACTCCATTGATTTCTGGAAGATATGTATCTGAAAATAATCCGATTCTCATTCTAGAACACCCCTTACTCTACTAAATCTGGTTTTGCTTTGGCATAGATAAATGTTAATCCACCCAATATCATAACAAAATAATATGTAATAAATCGCCACAAAATCATGGTTGTTGATGCACCTACTGCACCAAATATTGTAGAGAACATCAGAATAAATGTTGCCTCTGTTCCTCCACTTGCTCCTGGAATAGGAATAAAACAATTAATCATTGATACAAAAGATGATAAAGCTAAAATATCAATAATTAGACTCGCATCCACAGGAATATTAAGTGCTAATGCACAGAAATATGGAATAATATAATACACAAACAAACGAACAAAATTCGCAAGAATTACAAGAATAATCGTTTTACGATGTGCTTTTAGTTTCTTAGTTTCTGATGCAAACCGTTGTAATTGAATATCAAGATTTGCTAGTGCTTTTTCCTTGTCTTTAACAATATGTAACTTAACTCCAATTAATATACCTTTCGTGCTCAACCATGTATATACTTTTGGAAATGTTGCGAGCGCCCATAAACCAACAATAATGGAACCATTGATTAAGAACCCAACTAAAACAAGCAAAAAGAACTGTGAGTAATGACGATAAAAATATGTAAACTTCAACAATAATAAAATGAAGACTGAAGCAACCATTGTTGATTGATAGATTATAAAATCCATCCATAAAATACTTGCCGAATCGCTTACTCTTACTCCTTGTTTCTTAAATATATAGATTTGTGCAAACTGTCCTCCAGATGCACTTGGTGTAACCCCGTGAAAGAAACTCGCAACAAATGCATTCACTACACCTTGAGATAGTTTATATTTTGGATTACTTAGTAAAGTTAACCTCTGAAGAATCCAACCAATAATAACTTGATAAAGTATAGCTAACGCAGGTATAACTAACAACCAACCTACATTTGCACTTTGAAGCATTGATAATATTTCTTGATAGTTGTCTTTTAAAGTAAGCCAAAGTACGAGACCTGTGAAACCAACGACTAATGCTATATTAAAAGCGTAACTTTTTACTATTTTTTTCCATGTTTTCATGGGCTTATTATATCATTTACACATGTTATAAACAATAATTCATATTATTGTTAAGAGTTTCTTAAGAAATACACCTATTTTAATACATATTTATAATTTTTACCAAAAGAAAAACGTCAATACTGACGTTTGTTCTAAAGCTCAACAGGTTTAAAATTTGTCTTTATATAGAGTGTTGATTCCTCAATTGTTCTTTGATTAAATTCAGTCATTGAGAAACTTTTATCACTCTTATACCATATTCCTTCAACACATACTAAATTGGTATACCAATTTCCTGAACCTTTGTTTGTCGTATTCGCAAAAATAATAGGTGTCTGTGATTTTTCTCCAAAATAAGGTTTGATGTAATACGTATCATTATTTGGATTCTTTATTCCCGCTTTTTCTAATATCAACGGGTCAAGTGGATCCCAAGAATTACCTTTGTCTCTAAATATTTTTTCGCACATTTCTGATGCATTCCAATAAAACACATTGGAACCATAAAACGCCTTATAACATTCTTCTTTTTCCTTTTGCGTAGTCAATGCACTACAACCATTTGATTTAGATAAAGCATCCAACATTCTCTCATATAGGTCAGTGATTTCAGGATCTTTACCAGGGGTAGTTCCTCCACCTTGATTTCCATTTTTATGTTTTGTACATTCAATGACATTGTTAACTACAACATAGTCACCATCACTTGGACAATCTGCCGTTCCACCAAAGTATTTACCTGTTTTATCTTTTAATACATCTTCAGCTTTTAGATTTTCATTCATAGCCGCAGCCATACGATACGTTCGATTTAACATATTAACATTACTAATACAGACAACATCTTTCGATGAACCAACATAGCCACTTACACTTGGTATTAAAACCGTGCCTAAAACAGCTAATATTGCTATTACTGTAATTAATTCTATTAATGTAAATCCTTTTTTGTTCATCTTGTCTCTCCCTAAAGAAGTTTAGTGTTTATTTAACACACTTTCATAAATCGCTTTTAGTTGTTGTCCAACTGAGCTTATACTTCTTTCTTCTGCAGTACGTCTACCTTCTTCACTAGTTCTTGGTAAAGTGCCCTCTACAATTCCTACAATTTTTTCAATAAATTCTTCATTTGTACTCGCTTTATAACAATTAAATCCATCAATTAACCATGGATCAAAAACCCCAATATCACGTAACAATACTTGTTGACGCGCAGCTAATGCTTCTAGTACAACAATTCCTTCTGTTTCCTCATAAGATGGGAAAAAGAAACAATCAGCTCCTGCATAAGCCCCTTCAATAATAGGACCTTTTACATATCCTGGAAAAATAACATTATCAGGATAATCATCGACTACATCACGTACTGGTTTTGGAATCATAACACGATTGGTATATCCAAACCAAATGAATTTATATTGAGGACATTGTTTCGCAATCTCTATAAAATCCAAAATACCTTTTCTTTCAAAATATAATCCTACAGATAAAACAACTTTGTCTGTATCTTTTAAACTAAAATATTTCTTAAATGCTTTTATCTTCTCTTCATCTGCATCATAACGACTTAACTGAATACCATTTGACACAGCATAAATTGGTAATGTAATACCATATCCTTCCAATAATGACTTAGAATAAGGAGTTGGTGTAATAATTGCATCTGCTTGTGTATATAAGCTCATAAGTCTTTTCTTGAATATGGGTGCAATTTGATTGGATAAGATAAAAGAATTACGGAAGTCCTCTTCCGTAGAATGCGCATGATAAATTACTGGTTTACCATCATTTCTTGTTTTCTTAATAATTGACTCGCTGTTTAATCCAACAGTATTGATGTGTAAGATATCATAATCATCATCCCATGGATCAGTAGTATACTCTATACCTGCAGATTCACACGCTGCGATTTGATGTTTTAATGCACGACCTATACCTGAATTTTGTAGAGCTTTTTCACTCTCAAAATATAATAATACTTTCATTTAATCACCTAACACAATTATAGACTAATTTACTGTATTTTCAAAGGTATCACATGTTTTTCCATAATAAAACCCCATTTTAATGAATAAAACAGGGTTTATCTATTTATTTTAGAATTCCAAATGCTACAACTTGATGGTTATCAATTTTAATCTTGTCATACATCTCATCAACTTCAGAGAAGTCTTTCACTTGATAAAAATTAACATCACTCATAATTTTTGTAGGATCCCATGCAGCTAAGAAATCTTCTACTGCTACTCCATGATCATGAACACCAACGATTGTTGTATTCACTGAGTTTTCATCTAAGTAGTTCCATCCTTCTACAAAGTTTCCCTTAGGTAGTGGATCTTTATATAAGAATAATAAGTATTCTGATCCGTCTCTTCCATTATAGAAGAATGAATGAGCAATATGCACTACACCTTCTCCATCCTTATAAGCAAGAACGATTCTTTCAAAATTATTTAAGTCTGTAACGATTTTCACTGATTGATTCATTGACTATCACCTCTTGTTTTTATTTTATCATATAGCATGTAGGTATAAAAGCCAAAAGCTACAATAAGGTAACGTTTTTAGTAAACACTTTCTTTACATATCCTATGTTCATGCGCATAGAAAAAGCTGGAATCATCAAATGATGGTTCCAGCTACATGTTGTACTAGTCAGCTAATTTCTTAACTAATTCAGCATAACGTTTTTGAGCGTCAGCTTTTGTCTTATCGAACATTTTTTGAGATAAGTCATCACCTTTTAACTTAGTTAATTGGTTATAACGAGTTTCATTCATCAAGAATTCTTGGAATTTATCCCATTGAGGTTCTTTTGAGTCAATTGTAAGTGGTTTTTCGTTACGAGGATCGAAACGATATAATGCTAAATATCCACATTCAACTGCTTTAGCTTGAGTTCTTTGGTGATTTGATAATCCACCTTTGATACCATGTTCAACACATGGTGAGTAAGCGATAATCAATGATGGTCCTTTATAGCTTTCTGCTTCTTTGATTGCTTTTAATGTTTGGTTCTTGTCAGCACCCATAGCAATTTGAGCTACGTATACATGACCATAAGCCATAGCAATTTGTCCTAAGTCTTTCTTAGCTGTTGGTTTACCACCAGCTGCGAACTTAGCAATAGAAGCTGCTTGAGAAGCCTTAGAAGATTGTCCACCAGTATTTGAATAAACTTCTGTATCAAGTACTAATACATTAACATTTAAGTCATTAGCAAGTACATGGTCTAATCCACCGTAACCGATGTCATAAGCCCATCCATCTCCACCAACGATCCATACTGATTTACCAATAAGGTCTCTTTCAAGTTTAAGAAGTTCTTTAACTTCTTTACATTTACTAGCTTTAACACCAGCGATTAGTTCGTTTTTAACAGCACGTTGTGCATCACGATCACCCTCAGCTGCGATGTATGTTTCGAATGCTTTCTTCAATGGAGCTTCAACTTTATCTAAGTTAGATTCCATTAGTTCAAGAATTCTAGATTCTTTAACGTTTTGAGCGATAGCCATACCGAATCCATATTCAGCATTGTCTTCAAATAAACTATTTCCCCAAGCAACACCTTCACCGTTTTTGTCATTAACAAATGGAGAAGATGGAGTAGATGAACAGTAAATCATTGAACATCCAGTAGCATTAGCTACTAGCATATCGCGTCCAAATAATTGAGATACAAGTTTGTAATATGGAGTTTCTCCACATCCAGGACAAGCTCCAGAAACTTCAAAGTAAGGTCTTAAGAATTGAGAACCCTTAACTGTTGTAGTTGGGAAGTATTGACTCTTGTATTCAACTTCATTGTATAGGTAATCTGCAAGTGGTTCTTGATCAAGTTTAGCGTTAACATCCACCATAGTAAGAGCTTTATTACCAGCCTTACCTGGACATTCAGTTACACATAGTCCACAACCAACACAGTTTGCAGGAGATACTTGTACACGGTATTGCATCTTATCAAGATCTTTACCCATTGCAGGAATTGTCTTGAAAGGCATTGGTGCATCTTTAACTTCTTCATCATTTAAGATAAATGTACGGATTGTTCCATGAGGACAAACATAACTACAGAAACCACATTGGATACAGTTATTTGGATCCCATGTAGGAACTTGAGTAGCAATTGTACGTTTTTCTTTTAATGAAACGTTGTTACGGATAGATCCATCAAGTAAGTTGTATTTAGTAAATGCACTTACTGGTAAGTCATATCCACCTAATGCGTTGATAGCAGATACATGTTCGTCAAAATATTTGTCTTTTGTATTTACTTTCTTATCAACAACTTTAAGGTTAACCCATTCTTTCTTAACTGGAATTTCAACTAATCCGTCTTTACCAGCATCGATAGCTTTGTAGTTTAATTTAACAACTTCATCACCCTTTTTAGAGTAAGATTTCTTAGCAGCAGTCTTCATATAATCAACAGCTTCTGCATAAGGCATAATTTGTTCATTAAGAGCAAAGAATGCAGATTGTAGAATTGTATTTGTACGACGACCCATACCAATTTCCATAGCAATCTTAGTTGCATCAATAATATAGAATTTAGCTTTCTTTTCAGCTAAGTCTCTTAACATACGGTTAGGTAAATGTTTTTCAAGTTCATCTGGTGAGAATGTTGTATTTAATAGGAATGTTCCACCTTTTTTAAGGCTTCTAACCATGTCATATTTGAATACATAAGCATCTAATGAACAAGAAACAAAGTCAGCATTGTTTACATAATATGTAGAACGGATTGGAGTAGGACCGAATCTTAAGTGAGAACGTGTAACTCCTCCAGCTTTCTTTGAATCATATGCAAAGTATGCTTGAGCGTATTGGTCAGTGTTATCCCCAATAATCTTGATTGCATTCTTATTTGCAGAAACAGTACCATCTGATCCTAAACCATAGAATAAACATGAAGTATAATCAGGTTTGATTGATAATGTAGCTGGTTTTAATGATAATTTAGTAACATCATCTTCGATACCGATTGTGAATTCATCTTTTGATTTTGGTTTCTTTAAATCATCATATACAGCTTTGATATGACTTGGGTTAGTATCTTTAGATCCCATACCATAACGTCCACCAGTAATGATAATTTTCTTATTATCCTTAAGAGCATTAAGAACATCTAAGTATAATGGTTCACGAGAACCCATTTCTTTAGTACGGTCTAATACAGCAATTTTCTTAACTGTCTTAGGAAGTACTTTAGTTAAATAGTTACTAGCAAAAGGACGGTATAAATGCACTTTAACTAAACCTACTTTTTCGCCTTTTTCTAATAAAGCATCAATTGTTTCTTTAATTGTTTCAGTAACTGAACCCATAGCAATAATAACGCGGTCTGCATTCTTAGCACCATAATATGTGAAAGGAGCATATTCACGCCCTGTATGAGCACTAATTTCTTTCATATATTTAGCAACTACGTCTGCTACTTTGTTATAATGTTCGTTTTGAGCTTCTCTTCCTTGGAAGAAAATATCATCATTTTCAGCACCACCACGTACAACTGGATTAGTGTGAGGGTTTAATGCACTCTTCTTGAATGCTTCAACCTTTTTCATATCTACTAGACCTTTTAAATAGTCATAGTCCATAACTTCAATTTTTTGAATTTCATGAGAAGTTCTAAATCCATCAAAGAAATGAATCATTGGAACAGAAGCATCAATTGCACTTAAGTGAGCAACTCCTGCTAAATCCATACATTCTTGAACTGAATGAGAACAAATCATTGGTACACCAGTTTGACGACAAGCGTATACGTCTTCATGATCACCAAAGATGTTTAATGCACGACCAGCTAATGCACGTGCTGCTACGTGAATTACACCTGGTAATAGTTCCCCTGCCATTTTGTAAAGGTTAGGAATCATTAACAATAAACCTTGTGAAGCTGTGAATGTTGTAGCTAAAGCACCACCTTGTAATGCTCCATGAACAGCACCTGCTGCTCCACCTTCTGATTGCATCTCAACAACTTTAACAGTTGTATCAAAAATGTTTTTACGACCTTGTGATGCCCAAGCGTCAACTACTTCTGCCATTGGCGAAGAAGGTGTAATAGGATAGATTCCCGCTACTTCACTGAATGCATATGCAACATGACCTGTAGCAGTATTTCCGTCCATCGATTGGAATACTTTTTTAGATGTCTTACTCATCATAAACCTCCTAGTTGTTTAAACATATCCATTATAGAACAAATGTAATCGTTTTAAAAGTTGTTCAACGTACTTTTTGTAGAAATTTAATATTTCAAATCGTTATTTTAACTTCGTAACACTTTTTAGATACATATTATTCAAAACACTAAACTTAGTAGCCTTCCATAGATATCAATTAACTAGTAAAATCTCCGTTTGTGTTAAAATTATATAAATAAGGAGGTCTGTTTTATGGACAAATTTGCAATATTCAATAAATTCACCCAGCCTTACCGCCAAAATAGCATGTCCTCAATAGAGTGTGCCAAACAAATCGCCAATGATATTGATGGAAAAAATAGTTCTTTCGAAGATGTTGTAGAAGCATTTGCAGGTGCAGGATTTCCACCATTAGACACATTAAAAGCAGGTGTTGAATTTTCATTCCTTGTAGGAGGTAAACCTAGAATAGCAAAAACAATTATTATCATGAAAGAGTTAAATTATCCTGAAATAGAGATTGAAGATGCCCTCACAATGTACTTCTCTCAAAGCGAAATCAAAGAATTAATGCAATAGAACCATAAGAATATAAATTAATTTTAAAGCTAACAATCCATAAAATTGTTAGCTTTTCTCGATGTATATTCCAAATAAAATAAATATCTTTAATAAAGATATAATACTCTCCATCAATCAATTAATTCTTTGAATACGTATTACGTCCTTCATAATAAAAGCACCTAGCTTTTGATAGAAGCAAGAAAGTAGGTTTATTTATTGAAGAAGCCCCTCTATTAAATTCAGTTGTTTAATTCCTTCATATGAGATAGATTCTTCTTCATCCACACTGATAATCAGTTTTTCATAGTTGTCAGCTATTTTTTGTAGCGGTGTTAACTCACGTTTTCTAACAACTTCCTCTGTCATTGATTCTGTAACCTGTATGTAGATTTTTTCATCTGCATTCGTTGCAATGAAGTCAATTTCTAAATTATCAATTTTTCCGATTGCAACATCATATCCGCGTCTTAAAAGTTCAAGATATACAATATTTTCTAAAATATGACCTCTGTCTCTATCTCTGATTCCTAAAAGATAATTTCTTAGACCAACATCCACAACATAATACTTTCCAAGTGTTTTAAGATATTCCTTCCGCTTGATATCAAATCGTTTTATCTCGTAGAAAAAATAAGATTCAAGCAAGACTTCAATATAATTTTGGATTGTATGCCCACTTGGTATACCTTTCCGTTTCGAATCTTCTAAAAGTCCTTCATTTACAAGTATATTTCCGATAGAAGTGGTCGAAACAATTGAACCAATGTTATCACTCAGGAGCATGATAATTTTTTTAAAAGAAGGGCATCCGATATCTGCCTTTGATTTCTTCCCTTCTCTCTTTCCAAAATATCGCGCACAACTACCGTGGAATAAATACCATCTGTGTGATAAACTATTGTACATGGATATTACGAAATTAAAACTTGCAAATTCAATCAAAACCTTGATGAAAACATGTCCTCTAGACAAAATTACAGTAACTGATATTGTCAAAGAAGCTCATTGTACACGTCAAACTTTTTATCGTCATTTTGTGGATAAATATGACTTAGTCAATTGGTATTTTGAAGAGTTAGTCATGCAATCTTTTAAAGAAATGGGACTTAGTAAAACACTCTATGAAGGACTAGTTAAAAAGTTCAATTTTATTGAACAAGAATACAATTTCTTTTATGAAGCTTTTTCAAGTAATGATGCCAATTCTTTAGTTCAATATGACTATGAAACAATACTTGATTTCTATACTAAAATCATTGAGAAAAAAACACACATACCACTAGATAATCAAACTACTTTTTTACTCAAGATGTATTGTAGAGGATCAATTGATATGACTGTTGACTGGGTAAAAAATGGTATGAAACTTCCACCCAAAGAAATAGCTACCCTATTAATACAAGCACTACCAGAACCTTTAAAAGAAGATTTATCGATACTAAAACTAAAATAAGTTACACTCCAAACAATGTGTAACTTATTTTTTTCTTGTGTACTTGTTAAAATAATCACAGATACATGTCACAAGGAGGAAAATGAAAATGACAAATCGTTTTATTTTAAATGGTACTTCTTACCATGGTGCTGGTGCTATTGGGCACATTAAAGACGAAGTAAAGAATTATGGTTTCAAGAAAGCATTTGTATGCTCAGATCCTGATTTAATTAAATTTGGAGTAACAGACAAAGTGTTAAAGGTATTAACTGATGCACAATGTCCTTATGTTATCTATGATGATATCAAACCTAACCCTACTATTGAAAATGTTCAACATGGTGTTGAAGCATTTAAAACAAGTGGTGCAGATTTTATTGTTTCTATTGGTGGAGGTTCTAGTATGGATACTGCCAAAGCGATTGGTATTATTATTACTAATCCAGAATTCGCTGATGTTAAATCATTAGAAGGTGTTGCCCCTACTAAAAATCCATGTGTTCCAACATTCGCAATACCTACTACTGCTGGAACTGCAGCTGAAGTTACAATTAACTATGTAATCACCGATGCAGCCAACAATAGAAAACTTGTATGCGTTGACCCTCACGATATCCCTGTAGTAGCCTTTGTAGACCCTGATATGATGTCAACTATGCCAAAAGGTCTAACTGCCGCTACTGGTATGGATGCCTTAACACACGCCATTGAAGGCTACATCACAAAGGGTGCTTGGGAGATGTCAGATATGATGCATCTAAAAGCAATCGAAATCATTTCAAGATCATTAAGAAAAGCAGTAGATAACGATCCTCAAGGTAGAGAAGATATGGCTTTAGGTCAATATATTGCAGGTATGGGATTCTCTAATGTAGGACTAGGTATTGTACACTCAATGGCTCATCCACTAGGTGCTCTATACGATACACCTCATGGTATCGCAAATGCGATTATTCTACCAACTGTTATGAAATACAATGCAGAATGCACTGGTGAAAAATACAAAGCAATCGCTGAAGCAATGGGAGTAAACACACAAGGCATGAGCCAAGAAGAATATCGTCAAGCTGCATGTGATGCTGTTCAACAATTATCTACTGATGTTGGTATTCCAACTAACTTAAAAGAAATTGTAAAAGAAGCAGACTTAGACTTCCTAGCACAATCCGCAATGGATGATGCATGCCGTCCAGGTAATCCTAAAGATCCTTCATTTGAAGATATAAAGAATTTATACATTTCACTACTATAAACGAATAAAGGTGCAACCAAATGGCTGCACCTTTACTTATTCTATACAAATGCTATCTACTTCATCGATTTCTGCCATTTTAACAGAAACTATTTCCTTCTTTGATGTAGGTAAATTCTTCCCTACATAATCAGCACGAATTGGTAATTCTCTATGACCTCGATCCACCAATACTGCTAAATGTATTTCTGCAGGCCTTGCATAATTCATGATACCATCCATCGCAGCACGTATCGTACGACCAGAAAACAATACATCATCAACAATAATCACAATTTTACCTTGAAGGTCAACATTAATCGTAGGAATATCCCCTACTTTTTTCTTCTCATCGTCTCTCCAATAATTAATATCTATCCCAACATACGGAACAGCTACTTCTTCAAAGTGATTAATTTTCTCAGCTAAACGTTTCGCCAAAAATTCTCCTCTAGTCTTAATTCCAACTAGAACTATATTATCTGTACCTTTATTCTTTTCTATTATCTCATGCGCAATTCTAGTAATTGAACGAGACATTCCTATTGCATCAACTATTTCTTTCATACAATTCCCTCACATGAGATATCATAGCATAAACAAATAATTTAAAAAACTAGTCTCTACTAAATAAATCTCTTGTATATATTTTATCGAAGACATCTTTTATTTCATCTGATAAACGATTCACAACAATTACATCAGATATTTCTTTGAATTCATTGATATCACGAATAACTCTTGAATTAAAAAAATAATCTTCTTTCAAAGCAGGTTCATACAATACAACTTCAATACCTTTAGCTTTTATCCGTTTCATAACACCTTGAATTGCTGATTGTCTAAAGTTATCAGAATCAGTTTTCATTGTTAATCGATAAATACCGACAATCTTAGGATTACGTCTAATTATCATATCTGCAATATGATCTTTTCGTGTTCTATTCGCATCAACAATTGCAGACATAAGATTTTGTGGCACATCTTCATAATTCGCAAGAAGTTGCTTAGTATCTTTAGGTAAACAATATCCACCATATCCAAATGAAGGATTATTATAATGACCTCCAATTCTTGGATCCAAACAAACTCCATCGATTATTTGATTCGTATTTAACCCTCTTATTTCAGCATAAGTATCTAACTCATTAAAAAATGACACTCTAAGTGCCAAATAGGTGTTTGCGAATAATTTAATTGCTTCAGCTTCTGTATAACCTGTATATCTCACTTCTATTTCTTCTTTAATTGCACCTTCTTGTAATAACAATGCAAATGTTTGTGCTGCTTTTACAAGTTTAGGATTATTTAAATCAGTTCCTACAATGATACGACTTGGATACAAATTATCATATAAAGCTTTACTTTCTCTTAAGAACTCAGGACTAAATAAAATATTTTTATTTCCTGTTTTTTGAATAATTGATTCCGTAAATCCTACAGGTATTGTTGATTTAATAACAATGATTGCGTTAGGATTTACTTTTGTTACTTCTTCAATAACACTTTCAACAGATGATGTGTCGAAATAATTTTTTTGTGCATCGTAATTTGTTGGTGTAGCCACCACAACAAAGTCGGCTTTTTCATATGCTTCTTTTCCATTTAAAGTCGCAACTAAGTTTAATTTGATTTCATTAAAAAATCTCTGTATTTCATTATCTTGAATAGGAGAGATTCTATTGTTTATCTTACTAATTCTGTCTTCAATAATATCTATTGCGATTACATGATTCTCTTGTGATAATAATGTTGCGATTGATAATCCTACATAGCCCGTACCTGCTACAACAATTCTTATACCACTAATATTCTCTTTTTTTGTAACAACTTCTTCGATATAGAAATCCTCTAGTTCGAATATTAGTGCTTTACATAGTGCTTCGAGTTGTTGGATTGATGGATAGTAATCACATTCTTCTAAATGGTTAAGCTCTGTGCAGTTAATATTTGTTAAGTTAGCTAATTCTTGTTGAGATACATTCATTTCTTTTCTAGCATTCACTATTTTTTCCGCAAGTAGTTTGATTAATAATTTCTTCATCGATAAGTTCCCCTTTATTGTTTTGCAATACACTGTTTTTATTTGAGTGACGATTGTTTTGCAATTTGAACTTCATAAAAATATTAAATTTCTATCCAATTTTAGGATAGTAACTTGAATTATATTATTTCACTTCTTTTAAATATCTGCTTAACGCATCCTGCCATGTTGGTAATGATTCAAAGCCATTTTCTACAAGTTTAGATTTATCTAAACGACTGTTAAATGGACGTTTTGCTTTAGAGGCACCATACTCCTCAGTAGTTACAGGAATAACATTCACCTCTACATTAGCTTGTTTAAAGATTTCTTTTGCAAAATCACACCAAGAAATATATCCGCCTTCATTAGTGACATGATAATAGCCATATTTATTAGTTTCAATCATATCGACTAGCAATCTTACTAAGTCAAATGTATATGTTGGTGTACCAATTTGATCATTGACTACTCTTAATTCTTTATACTTCTCACTTAGATTAAGCATTGTCTTAATGAAGTTATTGCCATTTAAACCAAATGCCCATGCAATTCGAACAATAAAATAATTATCTAATGTACTAGCTACTGCTATTTCACCATCTAACTTTGATTTTCCATATACATTTAGTGGTCCGTAATCTTTACAATCAGGAAGCCATGGACTTTCACCTTGACCATCAAAGACATAGTCAGTTGAAATATAAACCATCTTGGCATTTATTTTTTTTGCAGCTTTAACTAAATACTTAGTACCTTCTACATTAATATTTCTAACTAATTCTTGTTTATCTTCATCTTCTGCGTCATCCACTGCAGTCCATGCTGCACAATGTATAATTACATCTGGCTTAAATTTATTAATTGATTTATTAACCATCTCTTGATTTGTAATATCTAATTGAACATACGGCATAGTAATTATCGTGAATCCATCTTTTGTACCATTATAAGTATCTTTAATATCACTACCGATACCTTTATATCCACGTTTAGTTAATTCATTCATGACATCATGACCTAATTGACCACAGACTCCAGTTACAAATACCTTCATTATTAACAGTTCTCCTTATACTTAAACTGATTATTAGCTTTAGAGAGCATTGGCCCTACCTTATCTTTTTCACTTAATACCGGAACAATTCCATTTAATAATTGACCCCAATCAACATTAATACTAGGATCATCATACCGAGTACTTCCTTCGGATTCTTTATTATATACATTATCCACTTTATATCTAAATTCTACATCGTCAGTTAAAGTTAAAAAACCATGAGCAAATCCTTGAGGAATAAAGAATTGTTTATGATTTTCAGCGCTTAATTCGCAACTAACATACTTTCCATATGTTGGACTACCTTTTCGAATATCTACTACAACATCAATTACTGTTCCCTTAGTGCAAGAAACAAGTTTTGATTGAGCATATGGTGGATTTTGCCAATGTAATCCTCTTAGTGTTCCTTTTTGGGCACTAAACGACATATTGTCTTGCACAAAATCTACGTTAATTCCCATTTCTTGATATTTAGCCTTGTTATAAGTTTCGGTGAAATATCCACGATGATCACCAAATACATCTGTTTCAATAATTAATAATCCTTCAATTTCTGTCTTAATAATTTTCATCAAATAATCCCCTATCTTAATTGTTCCAAATATTTACCAACAACATCCTTTTAAATATTGTCCATATTGATTTCTTTTCATTACTTATATATCATTAATATTCCTTCCTTAAAAAAATCCATCTATTTAAATAGGAAATTTCTTCAAGGCATGCAATCTTTGATATAGATAAGATTCAATTCTCTTAACAATGTTATTCGTTTCAACTGGACTTTCATGAGTGCATGTATCTTAACAAGCAAATCCTTGTCCTAATAGTTCTACATTTAATTCATTATTTCCAAATAGATTCTGTTTGAATCTGTTATTTCAAGTTCTCCTTGAGCACTTAGTTTTAATTTCTTGCATACGTTACAACGTCATTTCATAAAAATATAAAACAGTTACACAATAATTTCTCTTTGACTTACTTAACTTTTCTTCTATACTAATGGCTTTTCTTTCATTATTGAATTCTACAATTTTAAAATGTTCTGGATTATCTACATAATATTCAAAACTATAGTTCCTTTACCATTCCCATCATTCTCTATAGTTTGATACAACCGTTTACATAATCCGTATCGAGTAAAAAAATTATCACCTAAAACCTTGGCAACTTTGATGTCACCAATAAACTCTTTTCCTATAATAAATACTTGAGTTAATCCATCCGAACTTGATTGAACTGCATATTGTAAATTAATCTCAAATTTACTTCAATTATCCAATAATTCTTCAAAGTTCAGTGTGTCTATTAGCATTGCAATAATTAAAATATCAATGATCTAGCATATATTAATATACTCATTGGATAATAAATCATTGGTTTATCATAAATAGGTAATAACAGTTTACTTGCTACTTTTGTAAGAGTATTCAATCATGTACTAGATTCTCTATCTAATATAATTTTCTTCGTTTCTCTTCTCATTTTGTTCAAACAAAATATAAAAATGCCATATTATCATCTTCATGTGTTTTTTTAATCAAATGTTTAAGTATTCTTAATAATACTTAATATATTTCCTATTCACCTTACAAACAGAGTTTCTAAAGTCTTAATATTTATATAAGATAATTTCATATTAACTACTAGGACAACAACATCGATACGCGATTAAAACATCTATATTATCAAAAAGCAAATAACTTGAATGTAGATTTACTCTACAAAATTAAAATATGGTTTTAAAATAAATGGAGTATTTTTTATCTAAATATATTAAATTAGTTATTACTCGACTAGTGAATTAATACAACTTATTAAATAATAAAAGCAGTAGCGCTATATTATAAACAACATTGGAACCAAAAAAACTTCAATAATTATTAATTATTGTAATACCTAAAAAATTTAAAAGTAACAATAGCTAGTTTGGTTAGTCACATTAATATGTATTTTATCATAATGTGTCATTCACTTTTTGTTAAGAATTTCCCTTAGAATTTTAATTTTGATAAATGCATGACTTGTACAGCTCAGCCAGAATTAAATATCTATTTTCTTTCTTTTTTTATTTTTTCAATCTTATAGTTATTTCCCCACACAGCTTTTGAATCATAAGGTCTATCTGGGAATACTCCATATTTAAGCTTTATGCTAAATCCGTTCTCGACAATGAATTTTTCAACTCTATCTGCTAATTTCTCCGGTCTTCCAGTGCAAATATTGACTATTCCATTTACTCTATCTTGTTCAATGGTTGCTGCAACTTGAAGACAAAAATCATCATAATTTATAAAATCAAACTGATTTAATCCCATAGTAAAAGGAAACTCTTTTTTCCCCTCTTCACTTGCCGCTTTATACAATTTAGAGAAAATTGATGATCCGTATGCAGTATTGCCCACAATATAATAACCTCTTAACCATTGATAGTTCCTACCATATGTTTTTGCCATATATTCGACATCCTGACGAAGAGCATTCTTCGAAATCCCATATAAACTCATTGGATTACAAGGAGATCTTTCATCGATACTTCCTTCCCAAAATCCTACTTCATGCATAGAACCCATGACTGCAATATTTTTTACATTACTTTTGAATATTTTCTCAATGAATAAGTGATGTTTTGGTAAATCAATAATATGACTATTAGCATTGTGTATAAATCCATCTCTCCATGCCATGTGAAGAACAACATCCGGATTGCCAAAGTATGAGTACGGATCTTCAATAGAGAATAAATCACAATTTACTTTGCTTGATCTACTATCTACTTTATCTGTTTTAAAATCTGTTGCTATGACTTCCATACCATCATCAAGCAATTGCTTAACAACTCCAAGACCTAAATAGCCATTTGCCCCAGTAACTAATATTTTCATTTCGTTCACCCCTCAATATTTTTTTATACATAACTTAGAATAATTTTTGTGCTCACAACAAATAATTTCTCTTGATTTTTCATCATAAAAAAAGCAACAATCATTTTGAATTTAAGTTCTTTGATGGAAATATTGTTATTCAGTTTCAAGTTAAAAATATTACTTTTTTTTGATGATTTTTTGTTATATTTCAAAATAACAAACGGAATCAACTATAAGTTATTCTACATTCTAATTTTTTTTCTCATTAACATTTTTAATAAACAGATAATTTGCTTAAACTCTTTGTGCATAAATATACGCGCACAAAAAACAACCGTAACACAGTAAACTATACATCCTGATATAGCACCTAACAAATAGCCTGCACATAAAAATACACCTATTGTAAGAATCATATAGATAATTTCATTAAATTTCATTGATACATTATTAAAATCAATTTGACACAAAACAAGCCAAAACATTGCAGACAACAGCGTTCCAATCGCGAACGCTTCTTTAACTGGATACACTTCAAAACACAACCAATTTAATATTACACCAACCACTACTACCAAACACAATTTTATAAAATATTCACGTTGTCGTTTTTGTGCTTTATACAGATTAGTATATATACTTTGTACAATAATAAAAAATAATTGTGCTGCAAAGAGAATGAATAATGAGTCAGCAGCTTCTATATACTTAGGTAAATATACATCAAGTATAAATTTTGCTGGATAAGCACACGAAATCAAAGCAGAAGAGAATAACAAAATCATTCTTCTCACATTCACTATTTCATTATTTGTTCTTCCTTGACAAAAATAGTTATATAACGTTGTTGTAACCGGTGTAACTGCATAATTTAGAAAACTAACCATTGATACAGAAAAACTATATTGCGCAAAAGCAGTAGTATTCATCAATACTTTAACAAACCAGCGGTCCATGCCTACCATTATTAGTGAACAAAAATTACCAAGCATTAGAAACATACCATTCTTAATATTTGTAAAAAAAACTCGAGGCAAAAACGATCTATATAGTTTTACTGATCCTAATATTTTTCTTCTAAAGCTTTCTTCTAGTATTAGCCACACAACAATATAAACAACACAATAGCAACTTATATATATAAAATAATTGTCATTTCTTAGTATTAGCAAAACAATATTTACACAAAATAGCATAAGTGTGTTTGCTTTAATTATCAAACTATAAAACTTAAAATCTCCAGTGGCTTGGCAAACACCTTTAAAACAATTTGCCATATTATAAGGTAATATCGAAAGTGCAATAACCATTAATACCTTATCTTTAAAAATAAATGCAAATACTATAGCACCTAATGAAACTAACATCTGAAATATTCTAATTGTTGATAATTCTGATGCCAAATCAACGGATACAATATCTTTCTTACTTTTGCCACCATATTTAAGATATAATCCATCCGCAAACCCAAGGTGAAGGATTCCTATATAATTAAGATATAGTTGATAAGTTTTTATATAAGCATAGCTTTCAACTGAAAGATACTTTGGTAAAACAAAGTTTGTGAGTAAGCTAATAACTAAATTAATTAAGTTTGCTCCTAGAATTAAAAAAATACCTCGTTCTAAACTTCTATTATCCATAGTTTTCACTCCCTCATTTATATTCAAATCTAACTAGTTTGAAAGAAAACCCAAAATGTATTATTTATATCGGTATTAATATTGAAATAATAATTTAGAGCAACAGCAAATATAAATAGGATTAAAAGTCCAAGATTCTTTTTCTTTATCACAATTACATCGAGTAATGCATAATTCATTATTGAAATATTTCTGAAAATTCTAAAAAAATTAATATTAATAGTCAACAACGGAAATAAACAAGCTAAAACTATGTTATTCCAAAATAATCTTTCATAGTTTGATCCTATCTTTTTTGCTGTTTGATATTTAAATATTTTGTATGCGATAAATATAAAAATCAATTCTAAAAACCAATAAAGAATAAAACCCCATTGTATATTCCAATTAACATAAGCAGAAACTTTGGATTCATTGATCAGCGCAAAAATATTGAAAACTAATTGTTGAATTTCACCTGACGATCGAAGTAGAAAAGAAAACAATACTGATAATATAAATATAATTCCAAGAGTTCTTTGCTTCCATTTTTTTTCTAAAATATCATAATCTGCTAATAACAAAACATAATAAATCACAGACAGACTATGTATTGATGAAGCTATCGCAATAGCAAGACAAAACTTCATACGTCCCACAATTGTTCTTTCACTTAGAAAATGTAGCGCATAAATGATGATTCCTAAAGCCAAAAAATTTCTTACTTGTATTACATCTAAAGTAAACGGATAAACTGCATATATAGAAAAGCATATATTCTTATTAAATCCAAGTTTATTAATACCTTTATACATTAATATTATTGACGAACAAATTACAATCCCACGGAACCATTCAAACGATAAATGTAAATTTGATGCAAAACTCGAAATCAAATAATAACCAATTTCGAAGACATTTTTGTTCAAGACTCTATAATGTCTTATATATACATCTATATCCGGAACATTAATTGTCTTAATAGATATGTATAACATCATTATGATAAGTATAAATAATAAGAAATTATCAAGAGGCCTATATATTACAAATTTACCGTATCTAAACTGTCTATTTTGATATGATATTTGCTTTTTTTTTACCCGATTTATACCTACTAATAAATTAAGTATACAAATTATGCAGTAAGTATAAAACAGCGAATAATTAATTTGCATTAGTCCACTCCTATTTTCTATTTAAAAAAATACAACTAACATCACCTATCAACATACGAAAATTTCGATAGTATTTTCTATAGAGTAAAACATATTCTATCGTTATATGTTGATTTTTAAACAACGTTACTCTTGCATCACAAAATTCACTTATTTTTTCCAGATAAGTTTTAGTACTTTTTATCTCATTACCTTGAGGCATCTTATTCAATAAAGACAAAAATTTATCTATATTATTTTTATAAGTTAGCGCTTCTTGCAATCTAACTTCAGTTCTCTTAATTTTATTAGAAACTCCATGCATAGGTGAACTAGCATTCGTTGAATGAATTCTATACTTAATTAATGGTAAATCAATATAGTATGATTTCCCTAATAAAACTCCCATTTTCCAATACAACGCATCGTGCGGTATTGATTGTTCAAATTCTATCGATTGTAATAAAGAAATAAATCCACTCCGTATAACCATTGTACACCCTGGAGAAATTTCGTATATAAACTTTTTTGTAAGTAATACTTTTTTAATATCTCCTGTTGAATATGAATTAAACGGTAACGTCATTGGTGTATCTGCTAATTTTTTTCCATTTTCATCTATTAAAGAAATACGACATGCTAATACGTCAATTAAAGGATTTTCAATCATAATTTCAATCATCGTCTGTATTTTATCCCGTTCCCATATATCATCTTGATCGCAGAAAAAAACAAATTCACTTGTTGCCTTTTGACATGCGTTATGAAAATTAACTATCCATCCAACATTCTTTTCATTTGAGAATACCTTCCAATTATATAAATTCCACTTTTCTATATACTCTCTAATTATTTTTACTGTAGCATCCGTAGAACAATCATCAATTATTATCACTTCACTAGGAGACATACTTTGAGTTCGCAGAGACTCCATCTGTTCAAGTATATATTTACTACCATTATAAGTAGTCATTACGATTGAAATGTCCATTTTATTCTCCTTTCTGATAGTTGATTATAAAATGATTTCATCTTACCTTCTTCAAAATATCCGATTTTTCCAAGTTCTCATCGTATCAAAAGTTCCAAAACCTATTCACCAAACTCTGATGAAGACGACAAAATATATTTCTGAAGTTTACTAATAAATTTATTTTCATCAGTGTTTGTTACGTGTTACCATTGTAATCATCTCTAATGACATTTAGTAGTTCTCTAGTACAATCAAACGAAATACAAGGTACCAAACCAGTTCACTTCTAAAGTACTATCACAAACCTTATATTCTCGATGTAAATTAAATAAGGATGCACCTTTATAAATAGTATGAATTTCTTTCTTGTAGATAATAATTTTACGCATTTATTTAAATATTTTATCCCATTGGTCAAAAATTTTATCGTTATCCCATGATGAAATTGAATTAAATGCAGTTTCTCCCATTGTGATTAAATTTTCTTGTCTCATATCAATTATTTTATTAATTGTATTAATCATCTCTACCTTATTTTTGTTTTCTACAAGAAAACCATTTTCATTATCTATTATGATGTCTCTCGGACCACTCGGACAGTTAAAAGAAATGCAGGGTATTCCAAAAGACATAGCCTCAATTAGTACCATACCAAAGCCCTCAGTTCTAGACGTAATTATAAAAGCTGAAGCATTTTTATAAATATTTTCAACATTTTTTTGAGCTGGCTTTAACGTAACTGTATCTCTCAAATTAAGTTTGTCAATTAGTTTTTCTAAGTTTTCCTTTTCTTCACCATCTCCAACTATTAATAACCTCCAACCTTTCTTATCATTTATTTTCGCCCATAATTCAAGTAAAACATCTTGTTGCTTATCTTTAGTAAGTCTACCCACATTAAGCATAATTTTAGTATCAAGCTTATTTCTAGAAATAGCCTTGAAGGTAACTAGATGAGGTATGAAAAAAGCATTGCAACCCCATTTCAAGTATTCTTCTACATCCGTTTTATTTGGCACTGAAACACAGTATGACCTTGGATATACTATTTTTTTGAGCAAGGAATAAATCATATTATAAGCATTTATAGATGCATGTTCACTAACAACTAGTTTATTTTTTGCATTCTTATTATCAGCAACAAAACATTCAAAACCATTTAAAGGCGTTGTAATATAGATGTAATCATATTCAATTAGTTTAAGTATTTTTTTTAATTTTCTCATTGAATAAATACTGTTTAAAACGGAAAAATAAATACGTTTTATTTTAGATATTTTTAAATCAAACATAGAATATGTACAAGGAGCGTCTATGCATATTAAATCTACCTCTTTTGGCACAGCATAAAATGGAGCATCATTTATCTTTAGAATGATTGTAATATCATATTTATCTTTCCAAGACTTTAATAAATTAGCTACAACTCTTTCTTTACCCCCAGATTTGTCAAAACTAGTTAGATAGACAATAATTTTTTTCTTCATTTTTTACCTCAATTTTTCTGGCAACTCAAGCCATAGTCCAATTTTCTTATTCCATTCTTCAGATGTTATTCTACCTAATCCAGAAGTTGGATAAAATGTTAATTCTCTAAATTTTTTCGTTTATTTCATTAAAATCAATTCTTAAGAAATTTTTTTTGATAGGTTTTCTAGTAATTGAATCATTTCAGCCAGTTTTTGGGGCAGATGATTTTTTTCTAAAATTTGGTGGGACAGACTCTTCTCCAAATGGTAATAAATTACCTTCTCTGTCATAATAATTTGCACCATGATTTGAAAATCTATGAAAATCAATTTTAAAATACTTCACAGTCCCATTAAAACAAAAAAAATTATAATCAAATTAATTATTTCCTTTTTCTGACTCTAGCAATGTTTCCGCAATAATTCTTGGTTTGACAATTTTATATAGCCATTCTCTACCTAAATATAAAAAAAATCAAAGTTAAGTTTTTTCCAACTTTTTTTTACTATCTCTTTATTAAAATTCGTTTTATCTTTACAAATGAATATTCCACCCAAATGATGTGCACATTTAAGCACAAACTTTTCTGAAATATTTTCAAAATTTATATCATCAAAATTATTATATGCTCCAAGAGTAGGTACTATATATTCACATCCTATTATGTTAACAACATACTGTTTCGCGTCATATTTTTATCAACCATGTTCACATATATTTTTTTCTATCATATAACTTTAACCATTGAAATTTTTCATTAAAAGTTTCAAGTTTGTTTAAATCAAGTCTTTTCCCAACATTATTCTGCTCGATATTTTTAAATATTGTTCGTCTGGTATTAGTTTAAAAAAACCTAATTGAGCTAATTTTCAAAATATAATTCTCGGTTTTTTTAATGCTTTAATTATTTTATTCATGCTTAATTATCTCCAAATATTATATATTGATAAATTTTTTCATTTAATTCATCTTGTGATTTTTGAATTTCTTTTAATGCTAATTGACATCCTTTGCGTATCTTTTCTTGATCTAATTCATGATACTTATTATAAATAACATCTCCAAGCCTATTAAAATCTAAAGATGTGATACCTATATCCATATTATGTTCTTTTGCATATTTATATGTATAAGAAGATTTAAAAACCAAAATGGGAATTTGCAGTGCTACTGCATAATATAATTTAATTGGCAAAAGAGTATCACAATGCACGTTATCTTCCGCATTGATAGAGTAAATAACATCAGCCATTGACAAATAATTTGCGGTTTCTGAAGGCTTGAATGAGCCACGAATATAGACATTACTAAATCCCTTCTCGACAGTATATGTTTTCCACACTTCACATCCTGTCCCAACAAGTGATAATTTAAACCTATTGTCATTTCCTAGTACATCAATAACTTTTTTCATCGTATCAGGAAAACTCATTCTACCTATAAACATTAAATTTATACAATCATTCAAAGATTTCTTAACTTTGATTGGTTGTAAATTTTGAGTGACAAGCTTATTAAAACTATGAACAAACAAATAATCGTACCTTGGAAATACTTCTTTAAAATAATCAGAAGATACAGTTGCAAATGAACAACCAATTAATGCTTGTTTATACCTCCACTGCACAGGAAAAATTCGATTCATATTTTCGTCTCGAATATTGATACAATACCTATTTTTATAATGTCGTTTAAGGAAATCAGAAAACATGAATATTGTAAATTCATTCCAAACAATAATAAAATCATAGATTTCACAATTAATTATATTTATTGCGTATTTTCGAAATGACCAATAATTTAGAAATTTGCGTAAGAATGACCATCTAGGTTTTATGAATATTTCATGTCTATACAATTGATTTGCACCATCGTAGTTCTCGACTTCGTGATATTTATCAATATATATTATGTCGTACATTATATTTTCTTGATCAAGTTTCTCTGTGTACAAAGAAATCAAAGTCATATGTTTAATATTTGCCGTACTCAAAATGCAGACTTTTCTTTGTCTCATCAATCTTTCCTCCTTATAGTTTTTCCCATTTATTCATACAAGAATTCCATTTCTTGATTACTTTTGCCGGTGAACCAACAGCAATACATTCACTTTCGATAGTCCCGATCACTACCGAATTAGCTCCAACAATACAACCTGATCCAATTTTACTTCCTGGTAGAATTACGACATTTTCCCCTATCCAAACATTGTCTCCAATTTCTACAGTTTTTGAATATAACTCTCTACTATTAGGTGATACAAAAGGTGAGTCTTGAATCTTTCCATTATATCTTCCATGGCTTGTATCACTAATAAAAACTTTTGACGCTATAAGTACATTGTCTCCAATCGTTACAGAATTATAAGCAACCACATGAACATTATCTCCAATCTCACAATATTCACCTATATGCAAAGTTTTCTTATCACCAATAAGATCGAATCTGCATGAATATCCTGTTGTTAACATTACAGCACCTTCTAAGCCTCTTTTTCCACGAATGTATATCGGCCGCCTAATTAAACGCGCTTGAGGGTACGAAAACTTTGTCAAAATAAGAGATAATGAGATACTAAGTAGTTCCGATATAGAATATTTATTTGCCATATAATATCTCCTTTAACTCAAAACATCAAAAATCCAACATTGTAGAGAATATTTTTTATAAATCGAATCGTCTAATTGTTCATATTGTGTGTGCAAGAAGTTCGGTTCAATATAAACATTATTTCGATCAACAACGCTAATATTATTTGGATTATAGAAATCATAATCTTTTATAGCCTCGTTGGTAGTAATCATCTTTTTGTTCATTCCAATCATTTCTATTGTTCTCATTGTTAAGCCTGTTTGTTTTGGATGTTGCACATCTAATGTAATTCTCGAATCATCAATAATATTCACTAATTCATCACTACTTTTCATCTCTAAGTCAAAATCTGAAATTCTAGTTCTTCGGAATTCTTTTTTTGTTACTTTATAGAAATAATAAATGAATTTGCTTTGTAAATAGCAAAACAAATAAATACTCATATTATTTGTTTTAGCAATTTGTTTAACTTGTTTAATAACCGCATAACGATCAGAATGTATAGTACCGGCAAAACATATATCATATTTATAAGGTTTATCTCTTAATATATGACGAAATTCATCAGCATAGAACAACGGCCTAAACTTTAATTCAGGATATATTTTGCAATCATTCTTGTCAAAAGAATGAAGGATATCAAAAAATTTAAATTTATCAGTCACTCCAGAAATGTTATCTATAGAATCCCACAAGTAAAGACACATTTTTGCATTCGGATACTCTTCTTTTAATTTCTCAAGAATAACAATTGGTGTCATGTCGCATTTAACTATTAAAATATAATCATACAACTTACCCTTATTTTGTTTAATAATATTTTCATAATATCGCTGGCTTCTATTTGAAAATATCTTAGGTGATATTTTTACAAGTGCTCTATCTATAGCTTTTGTGACAGATCGTTCGTCATACATATCAACGAAAGCACCAAGTTCCTCCATCTTATCTTTGATTATTTGTTCATAGTTAAAAAATGCAGGAGAGAAAAACAAAATATTTTTTCCATCTATACAACATTTCATACCTTATTTCTTCCTCTTCCCATTCTTCTTCGTCGCACCCGTCCCGCCTTCAACAATACCATCACTTCTTAAAACGTTTAGTATAGTTCCATAGAAACATTTCACATCCATTGCGAAGCTACACTTTTCAACATATTCACCATCAAGTTTAGCTTTCACATCAATCTCAAGCTCATCTCTTCCATTAATTTGTGCCCAACCAGTTAGCCCTGGAACAACATCATTAGCACCATATTTCTCACGTTCAACATATAAATCATCTTGATTCCAAAGGGCTGGACGCGGTCCAATAATTGACATTTCACCTTTCCAGATATTGAAAATTTGAGGTAATTCGTCAAGACTAGTCTTTCTTAAAAATCTACCAACTCTTGTAATATATTGTTCTGGATTTTTTAATAAATGTGTTGGTGTGTCATGTGGTGTGCACATTTTCATACTTCTATATTTATAGATTTGAAAGAATTGTTTTTCTCCGTTTTTATTTTTGGCTATTCTTTTTTGTTTAAAGAATACCGGTCCTGGGTCATCTACTTTAATGAAGATTGCTAAAATTAACCAAATCGGAATGAATATAATAATTCCGATCGTACTCAATACAATATCCAATAATCTTTTAATAAATTTTTTATACATTATAATACCTCTTTGATATATTCCTTCACTTCAGCTTTTATACCCTCAGCAAAAGTTCTTGGATTATAACCAAATACCTTCATTGCATCATCGTGTGAGTAACATCTAGGTTCGCAAAGTCTTTGTACTTTCTCACGATAATCTTTCTTTTTGAAAGAAACGTAAAATAAAACATTTGCTCCGAAATAAGCTATATTAAAAGGAATGTTGATAAAATGTATCTTTTTTCCTAAATTATTCGCTATTTCAATTAATATATCCCTTAGTTCTACTTCATTCCCACCCGACAAATCAAAATCATTATTTGCTGTTAGTGTTTCATTCAATAAAACTTTGTAATAAGCTTCTGCTAAATCTTCATAATGAACTGGCTGTAATTTATATCTTGCTCCATTGATAACAGGCATAATTGGGAGTTTGTCAACCATCTTTACAAATTTGATTATATTATTATCCTTGATATTTCCATAAATCATTGTTGGTCTTAAAATCGTTAGAGCAATTTTATTCTCTTTACATGTTCTATAACAATAATCATCAATAAGTCTATATTCTTCACCAGCTTCTTTGTATTTTGAATATATACCTGTCGTATGAACTAATATCAGTCTTCTTACATTGTTAAGAGAAGCATGTTTGCAAATTTTTTTCGACATTTTAATACTTGCAATATGTACAATAGTATCAACATCTTTTAATGCGCTATTCAAATATTTTTCATCATTTAGATTACCCTCACAAACTTCACATTTATATAATTGTTTATCTATACCATTTAGTTTTGAAGTATTTCTAACAAGTATCTTGATTCCATCAGGGAACATTTCTTTTACTTCATCAATATGTTCAATTACTTGTCTTAAAAACGCAGAGCCCGACTTTGGTCCAGTGACTCCTGTTATCGCTAAAATTTTCATACAATCTTACCTTTCCTCTAAATGTTCATATAATTAATGAATGAAAATGTGAATTTATTACTTTAATCTTTACTATAGACATTATTTCTTATCCATTTTCTAATAAATAAAAATAGCTACGCTACCCAGACTAAATCTAGGCATGTAACTATGTCCTTAGTTTGTGTTA